>DATIKU010000049.1 GCA_035477215.1 Spirochaetota bacterium
CCGGATCGTACTCGAACCCCTTCCCGTCGTCCCACACTGACAGCGTGAGCCGACCGGCCCGATGCACCAGCACGGCCTCGACCGCGCGCGCGCCGGAGTGCTTGAGCACGTTGTTAAGAAGCTCGTTGTAGACGGCCATCACGCAATATACGCTGTCCGGATCCAGTTGCTCGTACGGCGACTCGAGGTTGGTGACCAGACGGAAGGATACCTCCTGGAGATAAAGCGCCATCTCGCCGCGGAAGCGGAGCTCCTGCGCCAGGCGCTCGGCGGCGCAGCCTGAATTTTTCAGCGTGAACAGGATGTTCCTCCCCTCGCTGCTGCAGTGCGAGAGCAGCCTCTGCGCGTACGAGAGCTTTTCGGACGAAAGGCCGCCCGAGTCGATCTGAGCGCGCAGGTAGTTTCCGGCGGCCTCGAGCTTGTTGAGGAGCGAGTTGTGCAATACGACCGTAAGCCGCGTGAGGTCGCCCCTGGCCTCCCGGTAAGAGCGCGTGACGCTCCTCAACCGGTCGGCGAACGAGGAGCTCAGGATGAACGACATGCAGAGCGTACCCACGTAGGGGCTTACCCGTATGAACGAGGAGTCCTCGAGCACGGCGAGGTCGCGGAGCATGAGAAGGACCGTGGTGACGCACACCGGAAGGAGCGCGAGCAGAAAATCGCGGGCGCGCCGCACCGCGCGAAGATACAGCGCGATCCCGGTCGAGATTCCGATAAGCGCGGTGGATATCATGAGCACGCGCGTGAGCGTGAACACGTCCGCGAAGAGCGCCAGCGGCAGGACGAGCGCGGACGCCGCTGCGGCGATCACGAGCGCGCGGTCGAAGCGCGGAAGGTTCCGCGGCGTGTCGAGGTAGCTGCGGGCGAAGAGCAGGAAGAGCGAGTTCTCTATAAGCACCGCCGGGATGTGCCCGCCGAGGAGCAGGGTGTGCGGAACGAAGGGGTAGAGGACGGCGGCGCTGCCGTCTATCGTGGGGAGGAACACCAGGAAGGACAGCACGAACATGCTCAGGTAGAGCGTCGCGGCCTCGCGCAATTTGTAGACCAGGACGAGCGCGTTGAGGAAGAGGATGATGAGCCCCCCGTAGAAGAGCCCGAGAGCGGCGAAGGTGATCATGCTCTCGGCGTGAAAATCGGCCTTGGAATGCACTATGCAGGGAAAGATCTTCCAGACGCGGCTCTGAATGCGGAGATAAAAGACGGCGGTCTCGCCGGGGGCCAGCGTGAGAGGGAACGCCGGTTTGAGGTGGCGTACGGGACGCTCGGAGAAGGGCACCGCGTATCCAGCGCGCATTACGGAGCGCACGCCGTCCGGGCCGGTGATGTACAGCTCAACGAGCTCGAGCGGCGCGAAGCCGATTTCGAGCACGAGCTCGCGCGGGCGGTCGAGCGGGTTGCTCAGGCGGAAGCGCGCCCAGCAGGCCGCGCTGTCGTTTGAGGCGTAGGGGGTCTTTTCCGACGGCCTCGCGAAGTCGCGCGCTCTCTCGCCGGAAAGGACATCTTCAATTGATAGGTTCCCCGCGGGGTCGTCGAGGACTTCAATGGAGCGGCCGATGGGCAGGCTCCGTACGCTCTCGCCGAGAACCAGGGCCTCCGGGGCGGAGTGGGCCGTCGGCGCGCGGGCGAGGACGAGGAGTACGAGGAACAGGTAGAATTTCGGCCGCGTTCGCATGTGCGATGTCTCGATGCCCGTATATGTCTGTCCGCGCCGCATGGATGCGGTTAGTCCGAAAGAGAACTCACTTATTTTCAATGCCCTCCGAATACCATGTCAAGAGAATAATGACGAATCGCATCAGGTGGAGGGAGGCCGAAAATTACGCGGTCGTCATATTGTTTGACAGACGCGGTGTGGAATTCGTGCGAGCCTGATACGAAATCCGAGTCGGCCTCCGAGGCGGTGGAAGCTCACGCCGTCACCGCGGCGCGACCGGATGAATGACAACGGTGCGACGGGAGGATGCGATGGCGCGAACGGTTACAGCGGCCGCGTGGTCGGCGGTTATGGTCGTACTCATTATGTATCCGGCCGCGCTGGCGGCGGAGTCGGTCTTTCTGAAAGACGGAAGCATCGTAGAGGGCAGAATTGTGAGGGAGAACGACCGCGATGTCCAGATCGCGCTTTCGGCCGGCGGGAGGAAGTCGATCCCGCGCGGCGAAATACTGCGCACGGTGTATCACGACGAGTACAAGCAGAGGCGCTTCATCTATCTGATGAGCGGGGAGATGATAGAGGGGTTTATCGTGGATGAGGACCGCGAGACTTATACGTACCGGAGAGATCTGGCCTCCGCCGGGGAGAACCGTGTCGCGCGCTCGAAGGTCGATTTCATATCGAAGAGACGGCTCGAGGTGAAAGAGAAAAAAAGAAGGAAGAGACCGCGCCGGCGAAGGGCGGAAAAGAGCTGGCGGCCGAAGGGCGCACTTCCATTGGGACGAGACGTGGCGAGATGGTTTCGCGGGCGCCGCGGGTGCGCGTCGGCGGCGGGCCCGGGCCTCTTGGAGGCGGTCTTGGATGGAAGGACATCGACGGCAGAGGCTGGAAGGACCGGATGTCGGTGCTGGTCGATGTGATTATATGGAGGGAGCGTGACGCGGGCGGAAACGGATTCGACTTTTACCTGCGGGGAGGAATAAAGGGGTACAGCGCTTATTCCATCGAGACTCTGTCCGGTCAGCTTCGACTCGGATCGCTCGTTAACGCGTATATCGGTGAAAGCCTAATACCGGCCACCGATAACGTGAACTCCTTTGACATCAATCACTATTACCTGTCGCCCGGAGCGAGGTACAGCCGGGGGATGTATTTTCTGGGAATACTCTGGCAGGGATACGTAACGCTCCATTACCAGTATTCCCGTGTTGAACTGGACACCCAGCTTCAGGTCGATCTTGGAGGAGGAGCCTGGTCGGAGCCCAGAAGTAAAAAATATGAATACACATCACACGGGATGGCGGGCGGCGCTGGCATCGAGCTGGGCTTGTTTCGGTATTTCGGCGTGTTTGTGGAGGCGACATACGGGTACAGTCCGGCCATGCCATCGGATAGGAACCTCGAGGAATTCGCGATTAACTTCGGCCTGACGTGGCGCACCTCATACCGGTAATCGCGGGAATGCGCACCGATCGGGCGCGGTTGTGGCGCGCTCGAGGCGGCAGAGATGCCGGTAGTGCGGCGCTTTTCGAAATCTGGGATGAGCGTTCGCTCGGTATCCGCTGGCGGGCGGGCGAATTAGTACTTGAAATTATGAACAGCCGCCCGCATTGTGTATCGTGAAATGCGACGTTGCGAGAATTCCACGGGTTCGAGCGGATATATTCCCGGTCCGGGGCCGTCATTTTGTTGCGCGTCACGGTGGCCGGTTTGTATCACTATTGGAAAGCTATACCATCGGCGGAGAGTAAACGGCAATGAAAATCGAAACGATGAATTCTCGTTTTGTCTCGGCGTTCGTCATGACGCTTCTGTGCGCGTGCGTGGGACTGGTCTCGTGCGCGAAAAAGGAGGGCCCGCCGCTCGCGGCGGTGATCGTGTTCCTGGCGGGGGATGTAAAGGTCGAACCGGCGGCCGGAAGTCCCCGCAACGCGGACCTGGGGGAGCGGCTTTCCGCGGGTGATGTTATAACCACCGGCGACAGGTCGCACGCCACCATACAGATCGGCGACCGGGGCGTGACGCGCGTCGAGCGTAACTCGCGCGTGGAGATCAAAAAGCTCTTTTCCGCGGGCGAGGGCGAAATGTTCCTCCACAAGGGAGAGGTCGCGGCGAAGATCGCGCGCCTCCAGCGTTCGGAAAGCTTCAAGGTGAAGTCGCCCACGGCGATCGCGGCCGTGCGCGGAACCGAGTTCATAGCGAGCTATAGAAACGGCTCCGGGAAGGTGGCCGTGCGCGAGGGGAAAGTGGCCGTAACGCCGCTTGAGGAAGGGAAAGAGACGGAGGCCCGCGAAACGCTCGTTGAAAAGGGAAACACGGCCGAGATCCGGGTGGACGATTCGGCGCCGGCCGAGGCGAAGACCACCGTTGAGGTGCGTCCGATCAGCGAGCTCGAGGTGATGAAGATCGAGATCGTGGCGGCGGCCCCCATCATCCCCGATATCGAGATGGCGAAAGTGGAGCAGATCGTTGTCGCCAGCGCCCCCGTGGTCGAGAAGCAGAAGGAGCTCGAGCCGAAGATCGTGGTCGAGGAGAAGAAGGTACAGGCCGCCGAAAAGGCCGAGAAGATCGAAAAGCTCATCCAGAAGCAGTCGGCCACCATGGAAGAAATAAAAGAGGCATTCGACCGTATCGACGAGATATCGCTGTACAACGGCAAAGTGCTGCGCGGCGCGATCATCGAGCGCGGAAAGCAGTATTCGATTCTCACCACGGGCGGAACGGTGCGCGTGCCGGAGAACCAGGTGCGTTCGGTCAGGGTGATTCGCTGACACCTTGTCCTCCTCTGTAAAAAAGGGTGGGGACGACAGTACGTTTATATATACAGGCCCCCCGCGGCACGGGGGGCGTTTGCGCGCTTCGGGGATTCTTCCCCGCGCGCGCATAAAGGACGCGTATAAATAAAACTCCAGGGATATATGGATGAAAAACGGGATCACCTTTTCCGGATTCGTGTTCGTATGCGCCGTCGCGCTCCTCCTCCCCGGGCCGGGCGCGCTGTTCGCCGAGTCGGTCTTCCTTAAAGACGGAAGCATAGTAGAGGGGAATATCGCAAAGGAGACTGACACGGAGATTCAGATAACGCTCAAAACGAAGGAACAGCGATCGCTTCCGCGCAGGGACGTTCTGCGCACCGTCTATCACGATGAATACAGGCAGCTCCGGTATATCCACCTGTTGAACGGCGATGTGCTCGAAGGGTATATCGTGGACGAGGACCGGGAGAGCTACACCTATCGGAAGGACCTCGCCTCGAATAAAGAGAACCGGGTGGCGAAGACCAAAGTCGATTTCGTCTCGAAGAACAGGGTCGCGGCGCGTGCCGGAAAGGACGGCGCCGAAAAGCGCGAAGAGAAGGTCGCGCCGGCCGGAAGCAGGCAGGAGGGCATCGTCTCGCGCGCGGCGAAGCTGCGGGCGGGCTACGGTTTCGGGACCGACCTTGGTTTTGAACAATGGGACAACAAGGATATCTTCAATCTCGACTATTTTCCCTCCAGCTACCGGAACAGTCGCGCGAACGGCTTTGATATGCTTGCGCGGATTAAGATGCATAAATTGCAACAATATGATAGCGCCATCGGTGATGCCGATTTTCACAATTGGATTGGAGAATCCCTGTTGCCGGCGACTTCCACAATAAATGAAATAGAAATGACCCATCTCGGAGTCGGTTTAGGCGGGCGGGCTGTTTATGGGTGGTATATTTTCGGTGTGTTGTGGCAGGGGTATACTTCGGCTCTTATTCAATACTCCAGCGTTGATTTATGGTGTAAATATCAGGATGTGGGGATCAGTTACAGTCGATCCATCAGCAAGAACGCGGTGGGCGTTGTTTCGGCAATTGGGATAGAACTTGGATTGACGAAGTATATAGGCGTGTATGTCGAAGGTAATATCGGTTATGTGCCGGTGTTCCATTCCAATCAGAATCTGGAAGAGCCGTCCTTGCTTTTCGGCGCGGTGTGGAGGATGTCGTATCTGTAGAATCCCCTCGGCCTCCGGCGGCTCCCCTTCAGTAAAGGGGAGCCTTATCAAGGTGGCTGGTGTGTATATATAGTTACCTTAACAGGAGCCCCCTTTATCAAAGGGGGCGGCCCGGCGGGCCGGGGATTTAAATTATTCAGCCAGGTAAACACACCAATGCTTCTCCGCCATTGCCGTACCTGCGAGTGCTATCTTATGGACGACGGCCGCGAGGTGTCGTGCCGTTTTTCGAGCGATATCGCCTATTACGAGATAAAGCCGGCGACCGCGGGCGCCCGGGTGGGCCGCTGTCCGCTCGCGGGGCAGTCGCCCCGCCGCGCCGCCGAGAAGGCCCGCGCGGAGCGCGGGACCGCCTGAGGCGGGCCGCGCGCGACGCAAGGCCGTATCCCGTTCATTTTTCTGGAGGCAGTGATGCGCACTCGACCCTGTCGTGTGGTACTCGCCGTTCTGCTCGCAGTCGTATGCGGTATCGAGGCCGACGCGAAGCCCGCGCCGAAGTTCGCGCTGTTCAACGCGGACGGAAAGCTCGTCACCTCGAGCGCTCTCTACGGGAAAGGCAACACGATCGTATCCTTCTGGGCGACCTACTGCGTTCCCTGTAAAAAAGAGATGCCTCAGCTCGTTGATTTCCAGCGGAAACACGGCGAGGCTAAAAAGCTCGGGCTGGTGTTCATCAACATCGACAGAGAGGGGAAGGACAGGGCGCTTCCGGTATTAAAGGAGCTCGGCGTGGAGAACGAGTGCCTGTACGACATGTACCAGCTGACGGCGAAGAAATACATCTCGGACCTTAAAATTCCCGCGGTCTTTCTGATTGACCGCAGGGGCGAGATCGTCTTTCAGGCCGTGGGCGAGAGCGCCGAGACCATGAGCCTGCTCGAAAAGGCGATTGAACGCTTGAAATAGCCCGCGCCGCTTTCGCCTCTCCTTCGTTTTTCAGCCCGGCGTATCACACGATGGTGATATACCTGTCCGTTATCGAAAAAACACAGGGCGTTGTGCCGACGTACTCACCCTCCACGTCGATGGGCACGCCCGGCGTCTCGATTTCGAGCCTGCGGACCTCGCTCTCGTCCACATGGCGCACCTTGAGGTGGGAGCCCGAATAGACGCGCGGAAACACGGTGAGAAAGACGGGCCGCGACATCCATTTGAGGAAGATCATGCGCGCGCTGTCGGAGAGCGGATCGGAATTCGGAGACACCTTCATGCCGCCGGCATAGTATTTGCTCCGCGCAAACATCACCATGAGCGCCCGCTCCTTTCTGGGCTTTCCGTCGATACTGATGACCGCCTCGATCGGTTTGATTTTCATCAAAGTTTGCAGCACGCCGAGCACGTAGCCAAACTTGCCGAGACGCCGGTAGCGGTCGAAGGTGCCGGCCACCATTGCGCCGAAGCCCGCGTCGCCCACCCCCACGAAGTAGCGGCCGGTCCCGTTCGCCTCGACCAGGGAGAGCAGCATGCGGATGCCGCCGCCCGAAAGAAGGCGATCGTAAATTTCATCCACGCGCTCTCCCGCCGCCTTTGCGATTCCGAAAAGACGGCTGAGGTCGCAGCCGGAGCCGCCGTATGTCGGCGCCACCGCTATATCGGAGCGATGCGCCACGCCGTTCGCCACCTCGTTGATGGTGCCATCGCCGCCGCAGACGATGATGACGCCGCCGGAGGCTTTTCGCGCAAGCTCGACCGCGTGGCCCCTTCTTTCGGTAAAATGAGCGGCGTAATCGAAATAGCGTCTCAGGTGTTCCTTCAGCGCCTCGAATATCTTCGATCCCGAGCGCGACGCGGGGTTGACGATGATGGTTGCGGCGAGCCGCGGCTCTGCGGCGGTTGCGGTGCCTGTATTCATGGGCGGGCCTGCTCCTGGAGTCTGGTGTGATGAAAATTTTATAAAGGCCCGGCGCTATTTGTTCAACTCATTTTATAACGACCGCCGGATAAAAATAGCGATCCGGGGCAATTCCGCTTGAACTCTCCGTATGGCGGGTATAGCGTAACGGGTGCCGTCGGTTGTCGCGAGACGGAACGGTTTTCGCCGAATTTGGAAAGCGCACAATGGACGAACGATACAAAAAGGCCCTCTCGCTCGAATATTTCACCGTGGGATACAACATCATCGAGGCGGCGGCCTCTATCATCGCCGGGGGGATGGCCAACAGCATCGCGCTTATCGGCTTTGGACTCGACAGCATAGTCGAGTCGTTTTCGGGCCTTGTGCTGATCTGGCGGCTCAAGAAACACGGTACGATCTCCGCGGAGAAGGAAGAGGAGATAGAGGAGAAGGCGTCGCGCTTCGTCGGAGTCACGTTTTTTGTCCTTGGCGCGTATGTGCTTTTCGAATCGGTCAGAAAGATTGTCACAGCCGACGTTTCCGAGCCATCGCTCTTCGGTATCGTCATCGCCGTTCTTTCGCTCGTCGTCATGCCGGTGCTCGCGTACCGGAAATACAAACTGGGTAAGGACCTCGGCCTGCGCTCGCTCGTCGCCGATTCAAAGGAGACGCTTGCATGCTCGTTCCTTTCCATCGCATTGCTCGCCGGTCTTGTCACAACGTATTTTTTCGACTTTCCGCTTGCCGATCCCATCGTCGGCATCGTCATCGTACTCTTTCTCTTCAGGGAAGGTTATGAGCTTCTTTTTGAGAAAGAGTAGGTGGT
Source organism: Spirochaetota bacterium (assembly GCA_035477215.1). Classification (NCBI taxonomy): domain Bacteria; kingdom Pseudomonadati; phylum Spirochaetota; species Spirochaetota bacterium. Next base: position 8,299 of record DATIKU010000049.1, read on the forward strand.
TGAAGATTAGGCAGTGCGAGGGCACTGATGGCCGGCCGGTCGGCGAGTCGATATCCCGTCCCGTCAGCGTTCCGGCGGCCGCGTTCATGAAGGTGATCGTCCCGGCGGTGTCGGTGGAGATGATCGCTTCGTCGAGGCTCGCCAGAAGCGCGGAGAGCAGACTCTGCCGGTAGCGAAGCTCTTTTTCAATGCGGTGTTTGCGCAGCGCGATCTCGATGACCGGCCGCAGCTGATTGAGCTTCAGGGGCTTCAGGATGATCCCGCTTATGTCGGTTATATTGACGTGCTCGATGGTGTCGTCCTTCGCCGTGGGGGGCGAGATAAATGACCGGGATGTCGAGCGTGTCGATTATTTTCCGCGCGGCCTCAATGCCGTCGAGGTTTCCTTCGGGTACTATGTCCATGAGCACCAGATCGGGCGTTAGTTCCGCGGCCGCTCGAACGGCCTCTTCTCCGGAGCTTGCCGTTCGGCTGACCTCGCAGTCAATGGACTGGAGCATCCGCTCGAGCTGTACGGCGGTGACGCGTTCGTCTTCGGCGATGAGAATCCTGGGGCGGATGATATGCATACACGTCTCCTCGCGTTCGAATGGAGCTGCGAAGCCATGGCCCAAACAGCCGCGCGACCGGATTATCAAGAGCATATACGTCGGTTAATGTACGTCCGCGATATGCCGTTGTCGTGGCGGCGATTTCTCCGATAGAGTTGATGCATAACCGGGAAATCCGATATCCCCGGTACTGCAACAAGATATAAGTATATAACGGGATGGGGGCTTTACACAATTACTTTCCTATGCCGGGAAGCGTTCTCGCCCGTCCGGTACGAGCGGAATACGTTGACACGCGTACTTTGGAACAGGCGAGCCGGTGTTTAATAAATCAATATATAAATAAATTATAGGGCACTACTGTCTCATGAAATTCAGAAGTGCGGCCTCGCGTAAATGGCGCCGTTCACGCTACCGTCGGCGTCCGCCGTCGCGAGGACTCCCGTCTTCGGTGTCGATTCAAAATGCTGTTCGGTTTCCATATAGCCCCGGAGGCGGAAAGATTTCCAGAAAATTATTGTTTACAAAATCCCCCCGCCGTATCGAAGGTCTCTAGCATATGGGGCCAGTTCTGAACACCAATGGAGGAACGGAATGATCCATAAAAACGTCGTTACCGATTTTTCTTCTAAAGAGTACTCCCCGACCATCGACGAAACCGCCTATGTGCACCCGCTTGCCGCGGTGATCGGAAACGCCATAATCGGGAAAAGGGTGATGGTGTCGCCCTTCGCCTCGGTGCGCGGCGACGAGGGCCAGCCGCTCATCGTCGACGACGAGGCCAACGTGCAGGACGGCGTGATCATCCACGCGCTCGAGACCGAGCACGAGGGCCATGTAATCGAGAAGAATCTCGTTGAAAGCGAGAAGGGCAAATGCGCCGTTTACGTGGGCAAGCGCGTTTCGCTCGCCCACCAGGTGCAGATCCACGGGCCGTCGTACGTCGGCGACGACACCTTCGTCGGTATGCAATCGCTGGTCTTCAAGTCGCGCATCGGCAAGGGCTGTGTTATCGAGCCCGGCTGTACCGTGATGGGGGTGAAGGTCCGGGACGGCCGCTATGTACCGGCGGGCACGGTGCTGAAGGACCAGAAGACCGCCGACGCGCTGCCGGAGATAACGCTGGACTACGCGTTCAAAGACCTCAACAAGGGAGTGGTGCACGTCAACACGCATCTTGCCGACAAGTACCGGGTGATGAAGCCGTAGGGGGATGGCCCTTCACTGCCGGTCAGATAAGCTGTGTGTACTCGGACCGCTCTCCCTCGGCGGGTTGGTGAATTAAAACGACCCTTACTGGGGCGATTCGATGTTGGCTTCGGGCGGGTGCTTATCAGGAAGCCAGTATCGCGCATAATAAAAACAGCGAGCCCCCGCGGTGCGGGGGCTCGAACATGCGCGGCAATCCGACGGGGCCTACTGCTTTTCCTGCTGTTTCTTGAGATCTTCCATCATCTTGTTGAAGTCCTTCAGCGTGTCCTCGTTCTGCTTGAGATATTTTTCTGTATCGGCCTGATACCTGTCGCCTATGGTCGAGACGGCCCTGTAGCAGGTCAGCGAGGAAATCAGTATAAGCCCTACGAGCGCCGCGAGGACGATCGTGATGATCTTGGCCGTTCCCTCTTTCGCCTTCAGCCCGCTTACGAGCGCATTATAGAGCAGGTAGAGACCGTAGAGCAAGACCGCCAGGCTGATGAGCCCGCCAAGCCACAGGTTGATGCCCGAGGCGAACGAGAGCAGTGCGTTGATCGGAGAGAGCACCAGGAGCGCCGCGGTAACGCGGACATTCGCCTCATAATTGGTGTTTCCGCCGCAGATCGCCGACACGATAAGAAGAATGACCCCGCCGATGAAAAGTCCGATGATCGCGCCGATGATTGAGCCGATGAGCGCCATCACGCCCACCCCGCCTCCGATCGCTCCCCCGAACATGCCCGCGGCCGCGGTCAGATTCAGTACGCTCCAGATGAGCGCGAACACCCCGGCGATCGTTCCATAAATGACCGCCTTGATTAGCGGCTCAACAAACCCGCCTTCGGTGGGCATGGAGGCAAAGTACTCCTTCGGAGTAGTGAGGACCGCTTTTGAATCGTCGATCAACTTTTTAAAATCAAAACCGCCTTCAGCCATACGTCCCTCCCTTTTTATATGTTGATTGAGGATTTATGCCGTCAATAAAGCGTGCTGAACAAAAATCCCACCGATTCGCGACCATACCAAACCGGTGGCCTTATGTTCGAAAACACCGTATCAACGGGTTCCATCCAGCCTTCAGAAATGCGCGCAAAGAATCCATGCCGGAAACAACTCATGATAGGCATGCCTGCGGTGCAATTTCAATAAAAAAATAATACGGCCTTCATTTCCACCAAGGCCAGGCCGAAGAACGGCTGAAAAAGAATTGACTGCGCAGCGGCGGACGCTATACTTCAGGCCAGTCGCGCACACTCGCGAAAAGGGAAAAGGGCCGAGGCCTTATATCGAGGAGAACCATATGCTCGCACATCAGCTCACGATACCAGCCGAAAACAAGCCCGGCATGCTGGCCAGGGTTACCTCCATCCTCGCGAGGGAAAAAATAAACCTTCGGGCCATAAGCATCTCCTCGTTCGGTGATCACGGATTTTTCAATCTGATCGTTGACGAGCCTAAAAGGGCGCACAAGGCGCTTTCAAAAGAGGGGCTCGCGGTGACATTGAAGGAAGTGGTCGCCGTTCTCATCGACGATCATCCCGGCGGACTGGACGGGCTGGTGCAGGTGCTCGCAGCCGAAAAGATCAACGTCGAAAATGCCTATGGTTTCGTCCTCGAGGCGCATAAAAACGCCGTCTTCGTGGTCGAGGTCGACGACCGCGAAAAGACGCAGAAGATACTGGCGACCAAAGGCTATAAAACGCTCGACGCCGACGCGCTCAACGCCATCGAGCCCTTCCATTATATGAAGTACTGAGACACGGTCCCCGCACGGGGACCGTCCGGCCAGTTTGACATTTCTCTGCAGGGCCGCGCAATAACGCGCATAACGTTTATCGCAAAAGCGACGGCAGGAAGAGTACGATCTGCGGAAACGGTATCAGGATGAGCGTGAGCACGATCAGCGCGATGAGCATGGGCACCACCCCGCGGAATATCACCTCCAGCGGAACGTCGCGCGCCACGCCGCTGACCACGTAAACGTTTATGCCCACCGGCGGCGTGATTACGCCGATCTGCGTTACAAGAACAATAATAACGCCGAACCATATCGGATCGAAGCCGAGGTGCGTTACAACCGGGTAAAAGATCGGTATGGTGAGCATGATGAGCGCGAGTGAATCGATGAAGCAGCCGCCGGCGATATACATGGCGATGATGAGCAGCATGATCAGCCACGGATGCAGGTCGAAATGAGCAATCCAGGAGGCGATGTCGAAGGGTATGCGCGAGACCGCCAGGAAATGTCCGAAGATCGTGGCGCCCGCCACGATGACCATGATCATGCACGAGATGCGGGTGGTCTCCATAAGCGCGTCCGAAAATCCCTTCCAGTTGATGGTTCGGGTGATGAGTGAGAGAAGGAGTGTTCCCGCCGCGCCGATGCCGCCCGCTTCGGTTGGGGTGAAAATTCCCGCGAAAAGCCCGCTCATCACCATGATGAACAGTGCCAGGGTCTCGATGACGCCCCCGAGCGATCGAATCTTCTCTTTGAATGTGGTCTTCGGTCCGCGAGGTCCGAGTTCTGGATTAAGCGAGGTCCAGATGAGGATTGCGGTGATGAACATCAGTGTGAGCAGTATGCCCGGAACGATCCCGGCCAGGAAAAGCGTTCCGATCGACTGCTCGGTGAGGATGCCGTAAACGATGAAGATGACGCTGGGGGGGATCAATATCCCGAGGCTGCCGCCGGCGGCGACGACCCCTGTGGCGAGGCTCGGCTTGTAGTTGTAGCGCTTCATCTCGGGCAGGGCGACCGCGGCCATCGTTGCGGCGGTCGCGTTGGTCGAGCCGGAGATGGCCGAAAAGCCCGCGCACGCGCCGATGGTGGCGATGGCGAGTCCGCCCGGCAGATGGCCGATCCAGGCGTATGCGGTATCGAACAGGCGCCGGCTGATGCCGGAGTGGAAGGCGATCTGCCCCATGAAAATAAAGAGGGGGATCACCGTCAGATTGTAGGACCCGAAAATGGAAAAGAGGTCCTTGGCCGTTATACTGAACGCGGCCTCCGGCGAGACGATCCAGGCGAAGCCCGCGAAGCCGAGTATACCCATAAGGAAACCCACGGGAATACGGGTGAAGATGAGCGTGAAAAGCATGCCGAGGCCGATAAGGCCGATGACTGTAGGGCTCATCTTTTCAGGACCTCCCCGGAGGTCCTGAAAAAGGCGAGCGCAAGCACCATGGTAAGAAGCGCACTTCCGAGAGACATTCCGAATACGAACGGGTATACGGGCATCTTGATGGTCATGGATACCTCCCCGCTGCGATAGAAATCGAGTGCGTAAACAGCGAGGCGCCACGTCGCCATGGCGAAAAAGAGCGTGGACAAAAGCCCGGTGATGGCGTCGATGACCGACCTGGCCTTGTCGGGGAGCTTCTGCACGATAAATTCCACGGCTATATGCCCCTTCTCCACCGAGGTGTACGCAAGTGAGAAGGATATCATCACGGCGCCGAGGAGCCCCACGATATCGTAGGCGCCGGGCATGGACATGCGTAAAAACCTGAGAATGACGTCCGCGACGGTGAGCGCCATCATGGCGAACACGGCCGCCATCGATATCCAGTTTATGCGTGCGGCCGCGGAGTGCAGTATCTTTTCAATCCGGTACATGGGGTTGTCTTACCTCCGGGCATGCGGACGGCCGGCCCCGGTACGGAGCCGGCCGCCGGTGATCGTCACATGCCGTATTTAGCCGAATAATCGGATATCAGCTTTTTAAGCGTCGCGACCGCCTTTTCGCCGGGAAGTCCCTTCGCACTGACGGCCTTGGTGTATTCGTTGATGACGGGCTGGACCGCGCCCTTCCATTTCGCGTTCTCCTCGGGAGAGAGGGCAATTATCGAGTTCCCCAGCTTCAGCGAGAACTCGCGGCCCTCGGCATCCACCCTGTCCCAGGTCTTGCCGTGGACATCCACCCATTCTTCGCTGACGTCGGTGAAGATTTTTTTAAGATCGTCGGGAAGGGCTTCCCACTTTGCTTTGTTCATCACCACGTACATGGCGGTGGTATAGCCGATATCACGGCAGTCAGTGGTGTATTTGATCACCTCGGCCTGCTTCCATCCCTTGAGCGTCTCGATCGGGGTGAAGGTCCCCTCGACCACGCCCTTCTGGAGCGCTTCATATGTCGCGCCCTGCGGCATGGCGACGGGCACTCCTCCGAGCGCCTTGACGACTTTCGAACTCAACCCCGTTGAGCGGATTTTCATGCCCTTCAGCGCGGCAAGGTTCTCCACCGGCTTTTTGGTGTGCAGAAGCCCGGGGCCGTGCGCATGGATGTACAGCAGCTTGACTTCGTCGAGCGCCTTGGGTGTCATCGCCTTGTAAAACTCGTGCGCGACGCGGGTCGCGACCCGGCCGTTGGGGTATCCAAGGGGAAGGTCGATCGCTTCCATTTCTACGAACCTGCCGAGCGTGTAGGCGAAGCAGGACATGCCGATGTCGGTGATGCCCTTTAAAACCCCGTTATAGGTTTCGTCGGCCGATACCAGTGTGCCGCCGGGGTAGATGTTGATTTTGACCCTGCCACCGCTTTTACTCTCGATCTCTTTGGCCCAGTCGGTGGCCACCCTGCACTGTTCGTGCGCCGGGGGGAAGAAGATGCTGTAGCTCAGGGTGAACTCGGCATCCTTTTTGGCGCCGCAGGCGGAGAGCGCCACCGCCGTGACGATTGCCAGTGCGAAACAAAGGATTGTTTTTTTCATGATTCGCTCCTCTATGCGCGTATAAATGGTATTCCGCTGTTTCGGAATCGCAGCTCTACGGGATGTATTCGCCGACTCCCGGCGCGGTCCATCGGCATTGTGAACGCGATGCGGCCGGCATAAGACCTGTTGCACGACCCGAGTATTCCCGATTTTGCAACACGCTCTACCGAACATTATTCCGGAATAAAATCAAGTAAAATATATTCGCCGCACTCTGTGCAGAGCGGAGCGAATATGCAAATATAGATGAACACGTCCCCCGGCACGGACCCGCGTTTGGGCGTCTGACCGCAGAGCAAAGCGCCATGCTGGCGGGCAAAGCGCTCCGCCGGGATTCGATGTTCCGCGGTAATCACTGATAGTGCATGGCGCCGCCCGCGGAGGAATCCCCTCGGCCGCCGGGCCGGCTAATGACGCTACCTCCTGTCGCGACGTCGGCATCAGCACGTCGTGTGCGTCGGCTCGATCGAGAAGGATTGTTTCGTCTCTTGCCACAAGTGGGAGACGAAAATACTGCAAGAAGTTTTATGCTCAGGAACACACTTTATCGAAGGGGGTGGCCCAAAGAGCCGGGGATTTAAAATCGTTGCGGCGCGCCGGCCTGTTTCGAGCGCAGTCGAAGAGCAGCGGGGGGTGCGGTAAAATGGTTGACCCGAAGACGCACTATGTGACATAATATGCCCCTGTGGGATCGGCCCGCTGAAAGGAAAATGAAAGAGATACGACTGTATACGCGAAATAACCCGCTTTATAGAGATTCTTTTCTACGGGCGGGGTGCACAGTGGCTGAAGGAGACGGGCCGCCGGCCGCAACGGGCGGCGTTGCGCACGAAAGTCCGTCGGACCGCATCGCGGTGCTTGAAATTTCGGATGATTCCCTTGAGGAATGTTCGGTTGTGGCCGGGAGGCTGTGCGGCGATGACATCCGCGTGGTCTGCGTGGCGGCGGGGGACACGGACTGCGTGCGGGGCTTTCTTTTACGCGAGGGAATAGCCGATCTGCTCCCCGCGGGGCAGCCGCAGCGGCTCGTCGAATCGGTGGCGGCCGTTGGGGATGGGGTCGCGGAACCAGTCGGAACCTTCATCGCGCTCGATGATTGCGCGCCGCGGCTTCGTATCATGCGTTCGGTCGCGGAGAGGTTTGGTTTCGGGCTTAGGGCGGTTGGCAGTGTCGAAGATTTCTTCGCGGTGCTCGGCAACGATTGCGCGGCGACTTTCGTTAACCTGGGAGCGGCCGGATTCGAGATAAACCGTTTTATCAGGATGTCGCACGCGTGCGGGAAGGTGAAGCTTGTGCCATTTATCCCCTACAAGGACGCGTGCGAAGGGATTTTCGTTCACGAAATGATTTCGGGGCTCAACCGCCTTACGAGGGTAATCCTTTCCTGCGGGGAGATGCTGAGCTTCCTGGCGGGCATGCTTTTTCGCAAGGCGCTCGTGGGGCCGATAGACGACCTCGCCCGGGTGTTGCGCTATCCGGACAGCGCGGTGTTCGCCCGCGAGAGCTTCAGCCGGCTGTATTACACGCTCGGAATGGACGCGTTCGAGATGGACAACGTCCTCGGCGAGGAGGACCACGCGCGGATGCGCGGCACGGTTGCGCGGATGCAGCGCGCGCTGGTGAAGGCCGACGGCGTTCGCTGGCTGATCAGGGAGGCCGGACGGGCGCCTACCTGCGGCGTATCGGGTGTTTGAAAACGAAATCGGCTATGAGCCCCAGCGGGAGCTTCTGGCGCTTGCGCTCCTCGGCGCTTTCAGGATAACAGGGGCGTTCCTCCGTGTGGCAGTACCGGCACAATCGCTCCCGCGTCTTTATGCCGTCGTATCCGAGGATCGGGTACATGCCGAGCGAAACGGCCTTCCTGTACGAGTTCTCGCGAGCCTCGAACGAGGCGTGATTGCTGAACTCATGGTAGAGACTGCCCGGTCCATGGCAGGCCTCACATCCCACGCCCTCGGTCTTGGCGGCCTCCGTCTTCCCGCCGCCGGTCGTATGGCATTTAAGGCAGGCAAGGCTCTGGGCGGGGGCCTCCACTCCGGCCTTCCGCGCGATCTCGAGGCCCTTATCAAGCGAGAGAGACTGATAGGCCCGTGCGTGGGGCGACCCCAGCCATATCTTGTGCTGGTTGCCGATGCTGTCGGCATCGTGGCATTTTTTGCATTCAGAAACACCGATAAAAGAGGGGAAGTTCCGCCTGGACTCGATCGGCTCAGTCGGTACGAGCGCCAGGATGGCAACGGCCGAAGCCGCGACTGCGAGCTTTTTCAGCATGGCCTGTTTCCGTTGATGATATTCGGCGCGGTGAAAGTGAACGCGCTCCACGAAACAGGTTACGCCATACTCCCGTACGGTCAAGAATTTAAACTTGACTTTGCCATTCCATCATGTACCATTTTCTACAATGGATCGTCAGGGTCGGGGCGATACGGAGTATCGCTTTGCGGCCGACGCGGCCTGCCTCCACGGCAAGGCTGAAAATTCCGGGCCGGACCACAGGGAGGTTCGCATGGATCAAAAGCCGATGGCCGATCTCAGGGTTGGGGAGTTCCTCGTAGAGAGCGGGATCATCTCGGAAAAACAGCTGGATGAGGCCCTGTCGCTTCAGAAGGATAACGTGGAACGCCTGGTCGGCGAGATACTGGTCACGCTCGGGGTGCTCAGCAAGGAGGACCTCATAATGGCGATGGAGATGTATCTGATGACCACCAACAATCAGCCGAGGCACGTGGATGAATGGCTGGACCAGGACGAGATCGACATGCTTCTTGAAAAGTTGAGGGGTAAAAACAGCGGCTACTGAGCCCGTTGAACTTGCACGGTTTCCCGATCTCGGACTTGCCGTACTAACCGTAAAAAGTAATTGACAAATAAAATCCCTTATTAAAGGATTGCGCCCATGATTGAGTATGAGGATAAGACGTGTTTTGGCTGCGGTGTGGACAACGAGCACGGTTTACGGCTGAAGCTCAAGTTTGACGAAGACACCAAGACGGCGTACGGCGAATACAGGGCGCACCAGAAACTCGAAGGGCCTCCCAATATCATCCACGCCGGCATCGTAGCGGTGCTGCTTGATGAGACCATGATGACCGTCAACAAGTACATGGAGCTCATGGCGTTGACGGGGGAACTCACGATCCGCTATTTGCAGCCGGCGTTCGTCAACGAGAACCTCTACATTCGCGGCTGGTACGTGAAGAAAAACAAGCGGGTGATCGAAAACCGGGCCGAAATAGAGAATGAGATGGGAAAGATCGTTGCCCGTGCCAAGGGCAAGTACATAGAGATGGATGAAATCCCCCAGCCCGAGTGACGCCTGCCGAAGGGGCCGGTTGCACCGGGCCCGCGAGTGATGATCAATACAAAGCCGAAGTGGTGGAACTGGTAGACGCAGCGGACTCAAAATCCGCCGGGGGCAACTCCATGAGGGTTCAAGTCCCTCCTTCGGCAGAGTACCAAACAGCCCTTTACAATGAAGGGCTTTTTTTCGCCCTGTGTGCGGGGGAGAAATCGGGGACAGGGCTCCATGGATGGTGCGGGGTTTGGGGGATAAAGGGATACGATATCTCCGAAACCCTGTCCCGCGGGGGAAGTGGGGGAGGTTACAGTTCGCAAAGTTTATACAGAGGCGTCGCATTGAGTCGCGCGAGCGATTCCGCGGCGCCGCTTTGAGCATTGATTAAAAGTCCCGAAGAAACGGTGTGCGCGTGCCCGTGGATGTCTCCATCCCCCGCCGGCCGTTCGGGCTTACGGTTTTCGATTACGGTGCCGCCAAACATGGCAATAAGGATGCCGATGGTTTCATCGACGGCGGGGCACTTTTTCGGATGACTACAATGTGCTTCTTTTCCGAAGAACATATCCTGATTTCTGTTGTTCTGCCCGCAACTTTTATGAAGAAAACGACTCTTTGCCTGTCCATTCGCTTTCATGGGGCTCCTTGTATTTTTTCGAAGTGTCCGTTCATGCCACACAGATGGAAAAACCGCATGAGCGGCAGTAGAAGCATCCCGATTCGGGGAGGAGGGACGCTCCGCAATCGGGACAGCGGCGAATGATCATCGGTCCGGTATATACTGCTGCTGTCATACTACACCTCCGTAACGGCAACAAATATATAGTATATATATGTGTAGTATTTTGCAAGCGTTTTTTAAGTATTTTTGTAATTTTTTTAAGGCCTTGCTGGTGCCCGTTGAAAGGGGGGAGCGGGCCTCATGGTTCGGAAAAGTCCGTTAAATCGACAGGACAAGGGGTTGCAATATCTTGTCCTCCGGGTCGGGAGGCTGAATTGTATATAAGCCTGTCGCCTCCTTCCCCGCGGAAGGCGCGTCGGACGAAATGCACCGTCATCGTAAAATTATTATGAGAATACGGTTGAATTATACTTCGCTTTCCGGATGATTGTCACTATATTGTTAAAATGCCGTAGCAATGTGATATACTGGTCGGTGGGTGGTGTGATTGTAGTGTCACAACAAGGTTTCACCGTATGCGTTAAGTGAACGCATGCACAGTCGGCGACGAAGATGAAGCGAGTAACATTCGCTGAAGTTTGGAGACATATTGAAACAGAAAATAAACTGACAGACTTGGTGTAAGTCCGCCGAGTCGCCTGCCTCCGCAGGGTCGAGGGCCGGGAGGGGCGTTGAGGCGGATGCAGTAAGTTAACGAGGAGAAAATGGCGAAACCATCGATAGACCCAAACAGGGATTGGGAAGAGCTGCTGAAGTCGGAGTTCACCGAGGTGATCAACCCCAATGCCGAGACGACGGGTGCGAAGCCCGGAACGGCCGCGCATCAGTCAGACATCAATTTCGATATAAAACCCGAGGAGCTGGAGAGTTATCTCAACCGCTACGTCGTGGGGCAGGAGTCGGCGGTGGAGATCATCGCCACCAAGGTGTGCACCCACTTCAACAGGATGAAGCTCGACAAGTCCATCCCCGAAGAGGACCGCATGGTCGGAAACATCAAGAGCAATATGCTGCTCATCGGCCCAACGGGAGTCGGGAAGACCTACATCATCAAGCTCATCGCAAAACGCATCGGCGTGCCCTTCGTCAAGGCCGACGCAACCAAGTTCAGCGAGACCGGTTACGTGGGCGGCGACGTTGAGGACCTGGTGAGGGAGTTGGTGCACGAGGCGGACGGCGACATCGCCAGGGCCGAATACGGCATTATCTACCTCGACGAGATCGATAAAATCGCCTCGACGGGGAATGTTTACGGGCCCGACGTATCGCGCACCGGCGTGCAGCGCAATCTCCTCAAGCTCATGGAGGAGTCCGAGGTCGATTTAAAAACGCCGCACGACCTCGCCTCGCAGGTGGAGGCGGCCATGGAGGCCCAGCGTACCGGCAAGGTGACGCGAAAGAAGATCAACACGCGAAACATCCTCTTCATCGTGTCGGGCGCGTTCGGCGGGGTTTCGGACATCATCAAGAAGCGGCTCAACATGCAGTCCATCGGTTTTGAGCAGGGCGAGGCGCAGCGGGACGACCGGCAGAATATGCTCAAGCGGGTTAAGACCGAGGACCTCATCCAGTTCGGCTTCGAGTCCGAGTTCGTGGGGAGGCTTCCCGTTACGGTCGTGCTGAACGAGATGACCGAGGAAGGTCTGTATAACATACTGAAAAACAGGTACAGCACCGTGGTGCTGGGAAAGAAGCTCGACTTCAGGGCGTACGACATCGACCTCGAGTTTTCCGACGAAGCGCTGCGGGTTTTCGCGAAGCAGGCACACTCCGAACGCACCGGCGCGCGCGGGCTCCTGAGCGTGTTCGAGAAGGCGCTCATCAAGTTCGAGAAGACGCTTCCGTCCACCGAAATCAGGAAACTGGTCGTCGACATGGACGTCGTCGAGCATCCCGAAGAGACGTTGAAAAAAATGCTCCTCAGCGACAGCATCAAGCATTATCAAAAGGACTTTTTGTTGAAAAACGGGATATATCTCGATTTCAAAAAGGAAGCGGCGGAGCGCGTTCAGGACATGGCGCAGGCGAACAACCGCAGCATCAAGCAGCTTTGCGAGGAACTGTTCCACGATTACGCCTACGGTATCCGCCTGATGTCGCTGGAGCACTTAACCATCACGAAGGAGGCCGTCGAGAACCCGCAGGCATACCTGGACAACTACATTCGCGAGAATTACAAGAAGAAGGATTGACGCTAAACCGGGCCGGCATTCAAACCCGGCCCGGGTCTTCTCATCGGGACGGGTTTCCAGCCGTTTATGGACGCACTGTCCCCCGTAATAAATGTAGCGGCCGGGTCGGGTCTCCCCGGCGTTTCTTCCCTTCCCTCCAGGCGCCGTTTAACAGTGGCGAATATTCCTTCCTTCTTAATGACTTCCTCCTTCCGATCCGCCACCGCCTACGGAGGCCCGCCGCCGGGAGTACGGTCAGTCAATCCTCTTGAACGATGCCCGGTACTGCGCGGTGAGGTCGATGTAGACCTGTTTGCCGAGCTCCCAGGTCTGGCGGTGCTTGTCCTTCACGTCGCCGATCTCCTTCGCGGGCACTCCCGCGAATATCTTGTTATCGGGCACGACCATGCGGTTCACCACAAGGGCGTGCTCGCCGATTATCGCCCATTCGCCGATGACGGCGTAATCGGTGACCGTCGCCATCATGCCGATGACGCAGGAATCTTTAAGCGTGCAGGTGTGGAGCATGGCGTTGTGGCCGACGGTGACCCTTCTGCCGATTGTGGTCCTGTCCATCGGCCGGGCATGGATGGTGACCCCCTCTTCGATGGCGCTTTCATCGCCGATGGTGATGGTGCCGTAGTCGCCGCGCAGGATGGCGCCGAAGCCTATGTAACAGTTCTTTCCGATGCGAACATCGCCGATGACCTCGGCCGACGGTGCGATCCAGGTGCCCTCGCCGATCTCGGGCCTGCGTTTGTTGATCTCGTACAGCGGCATCGTCTCCCCCCTCCTCTCTGTATGGTGTCCGGTTGTCGCGACGGCTACAGCCCCGTGGCGTCCATGATGCGTTTAACCGCCTGCGCCCTGTTGAGCGTGTAGAAGTGGAGTCCCGGCACCCCCCACGATTTAAGCTCGACACACTGTTTAATGGAGTATTCGATTCCCGCCTCACAGATGGAGTCCCCGCCCGTGCAGGCGTCGAGACGCCGTATGAGCTCGTCGGGGACCTTCGCGCCGCACATGGAGGTGACACGGTCGACCTGCGAGAGGTTCGTAACCGGCATGATGCCGGGTATGACGGGCACGGTTATGCCCAGTCGCGCGAGGCGATCCATGAATCGGTAATAGTCCTCGTTACTGTAAAAAAGCTGGGTGATGATGAAGTCGGCCCCGGCGTCGACCTTGCGTTTGAGGTTTTCGAGGTCGGCTTCCATGCTTGGCGCTTCGAGGTGCTTCTCGGGATAGCCGGCTACGCCGATGGCGAAGCCGTCGATGGAGCGGATGAACGAAACGAGCTCGTTCGCGTATGCGAAGCCGTCGGGCGGGGGGGTGAATCGGGCCTCGCCCTTCGGAGGATCGCCTCGCAAGGCAAGGATGTTTTCGATGCCGTTTTTCTTCACCTCGTCGAGGTAGCGGCGTATCTCGTCGCGTCCCGCGCCGACGCAGGTGAAGTGCACCAGCGGGAGTATCCCCAGCGCGTCGCGGAGCCTGAGCGCGAGCTCCAACGTCTTCTCCTGGGTTGACCCGCCCGCGCCGTAGGTCACCGAGATGTACTGCGGCTGGTAGCCCGAAAGCTCCGCCAGCGCCTGCTTGAGTCCGTCTTCGCCCTGTTGGGTTTTCGGAGGGAAAATTTCGAACGAGACGACAAAGCGCTCGCGATAGAGGTCGATTATCTTCATCTGGATTTCATTGGCTCTCGATGACGGGCGCCCGAGGGATCAGCCTCCGGTCCTTGCGTGGACGCTCCCGGCGCGGCGCCGGCCGCGGGAAGGCGATTCGTCTTCGACGCGCGACGACCACCGGGCCCCATTCTCGCATCCCGGCGTGATCCATCAAGTCTTTTTTAAAGGCCCGGTTTGATTGGTATGCTCAAAATATATCATCATTATTTGAATAGTGTAAGTTAGATATGGATTATTATTTTTAAATTTTAGTCGTTGTTTTCTTGACAAATTTGTTATGAGGGATGACATTCCGTCCGGTCGGTTTATATTCCGGCCGGTCGGAATACGCATAATCCGGTGTTGTTGGTGAAGCGCTACGGGGAACGGAAGCGTGGCAGGCATGCAAATAATTAGGAGATTGCCGGGATGAACCAATGTAACGATCTGGAAGAGATCAGGCGGGAGCAGATAATCGCGGCCGCCCTTCGAAAGATAGCCGAGGTGGGGATATATACGGTCACATTGGAGGAAATAGCGAAAGAAGCGGGATTTTCAAAGGGGGGCATCGCCCATTATTTTTCGACAAAAGAGACGTTGTGCAAGGAAGCATTCAAGTCTTTTTTCGAGGGGATATTCAAGCGCAGCAGGGACACCATGGGTATGTACGGCGATCCCCGCGAAAAAATTCTCTCTTTCGGATGGCTGTACGACCGGACCGACCCGGATGTCAATATGGGTTACCAGCTTCTTTTCGATTTTACGTCGATGTCCGTGCGGGATGAGGAATGCAGAAAGATTTATCACGATTGGGTGGACAACTGGATCGTCCTCCTGAAAGAGGCGATCAGCGATGGAGTAAAACAGGGAATATTCAGGGACATGGATGCCGAATTCATGGCACGATCCATTTCCGCCATATATCACGGTATCGCCATGAGGTGGTACCTCGACAGAAGCTCTCATCCGGCGGAGTGGGCCGTCAAAGCTTTCACGGAATCTATTACCCGATTGTTGGGTGTGTAGATAAAAAAATAGAGTTGCTGCATAACCGGGGAATATAGAGGCCTTCCCCCGCCCGCGGCGGGGAAAGGCGATATTCCCGGGATTTGCAGCAAGCCTAATAAAAAAAGGAGGTACTCCATGGCGGTTTTTAAAAATGCGGAAAGCATGCTGGAGATTCTCGGGGGGATGTTTTCGATAGTTTTACAGGATAAGGAGGCCGGGCCAAAATTCAAGGATGCGGGTGTCGTTATAAGATTCAATATAACCGATCCTGACGCAATTCTCTGGGTTGATACGGTGAATATGCAAGTCCTGAGCGGCAAT
Organism: Spirochaetota bacterium; assembly: GCA_035477215.1. Taxonomy (NCBI): domain Bacteria; kingdom Pseudomonadati; phylum Spirochaetota; species Spirochaetota bacterium. The sequence continues at coordinate 23,898 of DATIKU010000049.1, forward strand.
CAGGACATTAAGGCAAACGTGGAAATGGATTTAAGCGGCGATTCATGCCACGAGTTTTGGCTGAAAGAGTTAAAGCTCCCGATAGCCCTGGCCAAAGGTAAAATCAAAGCGAGGGGTCCCATGCCTACCATATTAAAGCTCCTGCCCCTGTTAAAACCCGCATATGATATGTACCCCGGTATCGCCAGAAAGAACAATCTTCCGGTACGGGGATAGTTCAATCACACAAGGGAAAGGAGATCATTATGAGCAAAGAGAAAGCGATGAAACAATTCGAAGAGGACCGTATCCAGGCGGCAAAGATTGCGGCAAGGCTTCTTCTCGCGTCATGCACGACTTCCCCCCGCGTGGGGGGTGTGGGCGAGTGCACGACTCATATCCTTGATGATGAGTGCGCCATCGAGGATCTCTGTCAGAAAACCGAGGAGTTGTCCGGTGAAAAGGCAAGCTGGGGTTTTTTCAAGAGGGATGCCGCGATGCTGCGCGATGCCGACGCGGTGCTTCTGGTAACGTCCCTTAGAAGCCTTACCGACCCGGCGGACATCAGTTGTAATATGTGCGGATATATGACCTGCGATTACATGCGGGAGGTAAAGAAAATTGAGAAGGGACCGGGTATCGCCTATACGGGGCCTCTGTGCTCTTTCAGGGCGACCAATATCGCCTATGCCGTAAGCGGCATCGTGACCCAGGCCCGGAATTTAGGCATCGACCATGGAATATTCTGGTCGGCCGGAGCGGCGGCGATGCGCATGGGGATTCTCCCAAGGGATACCGGTTTTGCGCTGGCTGTCGGTATCTCGGTGACCGAAAAGTCGCCCTTCAGGGATATTCCGCTGCGCTACGATGAAATAAACGACAGAACCATGAATGACCGGATAATTCGGAGACTGTGGCCCATATTCCGGTCAATATACAGCTAAAGGAGGGTACCATGGTAAGAATTGAAATGAAGGAATTAATCGATAATGGTCTTGCCAGGGCCGTGGAGCTTATGGCCGTGGCGGCCTATAACGCGATAAAATTCAGCGACAGAAACACGATTAAAATCGTCGCGTTGGGAAAGGACGACATGGAACTGATCTCTGAGTTTTGTTTTTCCCTCGGGGACATGTCGCCCCTGGGCTCCAGGGACGGCCGTGCGCTCCAGGCCATGATGAAGGAGCCAATGGCCATGATGGTCATCGGCGATAAAAGAAAATCCGATTTTAACTATAACTGCGGCGCCTGCGGCTACAAAACCTGCGCGGAATTGAACAAGTCCGAATTAGTCGAAGCTCTCACATCCAATGGCCCCTACTGCCTGTTCAAGTCGATCAACCTGCACATGGCCGCCAACGCAGCGGCCGCCATGGCATGGCAGCTGGGCCTGCAATGCAGGGTGTTCAGCACCTTTGGATTTGGCGCGAAAAGCATGGAAGTTATGTCGGACATCGATACCGCGGTTGCCGTGCCGGTAAGCGTGGCGAAGCGTGATCCCTACTTCGACAGGCACCAGTATTGGACCAAGGAGCATTGGGATGCAATCTTCGAAAAAGAATTCCCTACGTTCGTCCGGGGGTTTATCGGCGCAATTGAAGAATAGGAAGCGAGGAATTTTTACGGAGGTGTATTCTAATGGGCAAGGAACATTTAAATCAGGCGATCTGCTCTCATAACATCGAGATCAAGGCGGATGAATCGCCCGACAGGGAGATATTGACTTTTATCGGAGGGGTGGAAGACGAGCACCTGACCTATAAAGATGTATATGAGAATTCGAACAAGGCGGCGCGGTTACTTCTGGATAGCGGCATAGACAAGGGTGATAAATATATCGTGCTGATGCATAACTATCCTGAGTTCGTATATTCGCTTTTGGCGGGGCCGACGGTGGGGGCCATGATGATACCCGTCGATCCCCGGTCAAAGGGCGGCAGGTTGGAATACTATTTCCGAAATTCAGGAGCGAAAGGCGTAATAGTCTCTGATGTTTGCCTTCCGCAGATAGAGGAAGTATTGCCGAATCTGCCGAAATTGAATCTGATTTCTGTCGTATCGAGGCCGGAGTCCAAGATCGCTCCAACAACCAGGTTCCATAACTTCAATGAGGTAATTCAGAAAACCTCCTGGCAGCGGGTCGACCAGCAGATATTCGATGTCCGCCAGCCCATGCAGATCATCTACACATCCGGCACCACCGGAGATCCCAAGGGAGTGATGGTCCGAAACAGCAGGACCGGTGTATTCAATATCATGACCCGTCTGATATGGAGATATCACAGGGACAATGATAAACTGTACACAGGACTTTCACTCACCCACGGCAACGCGCAGGCGGTAACGCTCTTTCCCGCGATGTACCTGGGAGTGAAGGCCGTGTTCAGCCATCGGTTTACAAAAAGCAGAATATGGGACATCTGCCGCAAATACGGGTGTACGTCCTTTTCGCTCCTCGGCGGTATGCTCGCCGGCATTTTTATGGAACCGGAACGGCCGGAAGATTCCGAGAATCCCGTAAACCTCGTCATCAGCGCCGGCACCCCAATGGTGCTATGGGAGGCCTTTGAGAAGAGATTCGGGGTTAAGATCCTTGAGTGGTACGGTGCGGTTGAGGGAGGATTCGCCTGCAACCAGGTCGGCAAGGGTCCTATCGGATCTTTCGGAAAACCGGTGCCGGGAGTGATGGAAATGAAGGTCGTCGATGAGAATGAAAATGAAGTGGCCCCGGGCGAGAAAGGGGAGCTTATATGTAGAAATATCAAGGGCGAAACCAGGGTTGATTACTGGGGCATGCCCGAGGAATCCGAAGCGAAGACGCGGGGCGGATGGCTCCGCACCGGCGATATCGTTCATAAAGACGAGGACGGATGGCTCTACTTCGATCATCGCAAGGGATCGGAGTTAAGGAGGTCGGGCGATTTCATACAACCGGAACATGTTGAAAAGATCATCGGAGAGCACCCCGATATCAGCGACATTTGCGTGTATGGCGTTCCGGCGGCATCCGGCGCTCCCGGAGAAAGCGATATCGTCGCGGCAGTTGCGCCCTTTGAAGGGAAATCCATCAATCCGGCGGCGATATACGACAAGTGCAAGAAGGATCTGGAAGCGAACTTCATCCCTTCATATCTGCAAGTTGTAAGTGAAATCCCGAAAACCGTTTCTGAAAAGAACCTGGATCGGAAGCTCAGGGAGGATTTTCAAAAGGGCGAGGGCGTTATTTATAAGTTTGATGATTATAAATAGAGTTGTTGCATGACCGGGGGATGCCGCATTCCCGAAATTTGCAACAAGCCTGATGAACATCTCAAGACCATGTGGTAAAAACAGGGGGAAATATATGGGATACAGAGAGCTGAATCTGCAACTAACGGACGAACAGATGATGTTAAAGGAGAGCGTGCACAAGTTCGCCGTCAATGTGTTAAAACCAGCGTCCATCGAGCTGGATAAAATGACCCCGGAAGAGGTGGTGAAAAAAGGCTCGCCCTTCTGGAAGGTCATGAAGCAGATGTACGAGATGAAATATCATACCGTGCTGGTTCCCGACGAGTACGGGGGAATGGGGCTTGATCCCCTGAGCCTTCATATTTTTTTCGAGGAGCTTTCCTATGGCAGCGTCGGATTTGCGGTCGCATCGGGTGTCGCGTGTTTTCCCTCATTCTACGCTTCCATGGTTCCGGAAGATCATCTGATTGAAAACATCATACTGCCGTACGTTAATTGCACTGACGCCACCAATGTTGGCTGCTGGGCCATAACCGAACCGGATCACGGCTCGGATATTTTAATGTCGGGGACGGAATTTTTTCATGACCGTAAAATAACACAAAGCGTAAAGGCGCAGAAAAATGGAGACCGGTGGATCATCAACGGTCAGACATCGGCATGGGTGTCATGCGGCCCGCTTGCGACGTCGGCGGCGCTTTCCGTGGGTATTGATCCGAGCAAGGGGATGGCCGGCGGCGGCATATGCCTGATAGACTGCACACAGAAAGGGGTAACAAAAGGAAAACCCCTCGATAAGATGGGGCAGAGGGATCTTCCGCAGGGCGAAATCTTTTTCGACAACGCGGAGGTTCCGGAAGATTACATGATTGTCGACCCCGACAGCTACGAGGCCATCACCGATACCACGCTCGCCATCGCCAACGCCTGCATGGGGGCTTTTTTCACCGGAGTCGCTCAGTCGGCCTACGACCTGGCGGTTCAGTACGCCAAAGAGAGAGTACAGGGCGGGGTGCCTATCATCAAGCATTCCACGGTAAAAGAAAAGCTCTTTTACATGTTCAGGAAAATAGAGCTGGCGCGCGCCTACTCGAGATCGACGCTGGTGTATAACTTCAGCACGACGCCGCCACACACCCAGTATTCCATCGCATCAAAGACTTACTGCACCCAGATCGCCTATGAAGTCGCCAGCGATGCCATGCAGATGTTCGGCGGTTATGGAGTTACCAGGGAATATCCCATAGAAAAGATTTTCAGGGATGCCCGGGCTGGGTTGATCGAGGACGGCAGCAACGATTCTCTGGCGCTTGCGGCGGCCGACTTGTTATTTAACGAAAAAGAATAAAGTAACGGGACGAGAATAATTCCCCCGAATATTTCATCATATAGCGATATGGGAGTGTCATATGGCAAACATATATATCATTGGAATCGGCATGATCCGTTTCAACAAGTACCCGGACAGGAACGTCCGCGACATGGCGGAGGAGGTGACAAGGCTGTCCCTCCGGGACGCGGGGCTGGATACAAAGGATTTGCAGGCCGCGTATTTTTCCAACACTTTCTGGGGTATGTTCAGCAACCAGCATTCGATCCGCGGTCAGGTGGTGCTTCGCGGCATGGGTATCGATAAAATACCGGTAACGAACGTCGAAAACGCCTGCGCCGGAGCGACCACGGCGCTTCACCTGGCATACACGGGCATACGCGCCGGGATGTTCGACGTCGCCATCGCGATCGGGTCTGAAAAGATCACCGATCCGGATAAAGCAAAGTCACTGGCTTCCTACGCAGCCTGTATGGACGTAGAGAATTTTGGAAAACAAATCCAGATGATAACGGAGGTTGGGAAAAGTTTTAAAAATATAAAACTGCCCGATTCCGATTCGGCGCCCGGGCAGGGGCGAAGCATCTTCATGGACGCCTATGCCATGGGGGCCCGGTGGCACATGGACAGGTTCGGATCGACCCAGCGGCAACTGGCGGTAATATGCGCCAAAAACCATTTCCATGCCTCGTTGAATCCCATGGCGCAGTATCAGGAGAACATGACCGTGGAGCAGGTCCTGGCTGACCGGCCCGTGGCCTATCCGCTCACCCGGGCGATGTGCGCGCCGGTCGGCGACGGGGCCGCCGCGGCGATTGTATGCTCCGAAAAGTATCTGAAAAAAATGAAAAGGGCGCGTCCGGTTAAAATCCTCGCGTCGATAATGGGGCAGGGAAGCGACCGCGATCTGGACGGTAAAGACATCGGCGAGCGCCTGTCAAAAGAAGCGTATGAAAAAGCTGGTATCGGCCCCGATGATATCGATGTCGCAGAACTGCACGACGCGACCGCGTACGGAGAATTGCATCAGACCGAGGCCATGGGGTTCTGTCCCGTGGGGCAGGGCGGCCCCTACGCGGAATCAGGGGCGACGACGCTCGGAGGCAAAAAGCCCATAAATACGAGCGGAGGGCTGGAGTGCCGGGGGCATCCGATCGGGGCGTCCGGGTTGGCGCAGATCTTCGAACTGGTGACCCAGCTCAGGGGCGAGGCCGGCGCCCGCCAGGTCGAGAACGCGAGGACAGCACTCTCTGAAAACGGCGGCGGGAACATCGGCGTTGAGGAAGCGGCGATGTGCGTTCATATACTCGGCAGGTGAATCGGTGCGGAAACGCCTCAGCGGCGAAAACATGAGGAACTCCATGAAAACCAGGTGTACGATTTTGATAACCGGAGCCGCATCGGGAATCGGGAGGGAGACCGCGCTCCTGTTCGCGCGCAAGGGCTGGTACGTCGGTCTCTATGACGTGAATCGAAAAGGGCTTGAATCGCTGCGCCGCGAGATCGGCGCGCGCGACTGCTGCCGCAAGGTCATGGATGTATCGGCCGCGGAGAGCGTTGAAGAGGGCGTAAAGCATTTTTTGAGGAATACGGGCGGGGTGATGAACGTATTGTTCAACAATGCCGGAGTATTGTCGATGGGTGCCTTCGAAAATATGCACATGCGCGACGCGATGCGCATTATCGACGTCAACCTGAAGGGGACGTTGAATTGTATTCACGCTTCCCTGGGCGCGCTCAGGAACACGAAAAATTCCCGCATCATCAACATGTCGTCCGCCTCGGCGTTGTACGGCACTTCTTTTCTCGCTGTCTATTCGGCGACCAAGGCGGCGGTGTGTTCCCTGACCGAATCGCTCAATGTCGAGCTGGGGAAATACGGGATAATCGTGAGTGACGTAAGGGCGCCGTTCGTGAAGACGCCGTTGCTCGAAAAGGAGGTGAAGGCGCCGGTAATGGAAAAGCTCGGCGTCCATCTTACCCCGGAAGAGGTGGCGATGGTGGTGTGGAAAGCGGTGTTCAGCCGGAAGATTCACAAAAACACCAGGGGCGTCGCGCCTCTCCTGGCGCTCATCAGGCTGCCGGATTTCATCTTTTTGCGAATACTGAAGTTTCTGGTATTGCCGAGGGGTTAACGCTGCAGAGGGGCGCATGAAAAAAAGATTCAACGTGTTCATTACCGGGGTGTCGGGTTTTATCGGGCAGAAGATCATCGAGCGGTTCAGTGAGCGGGACGATGTGGGGAAAATCATCGGGATCGATGTCGTGGCGCCCCCCCGCTTGCGCGAGAGGATCACCTTCATCGAGCACGATGTCCGCGACGATATGGCCCCGCTGATGTCCGGGTACAAAATTGACTGGGCGATACATGCCGCCTTTGTGGTGTCCATACTGCACGACAAAAAGCTCATGGAAGACGTCGATATAAACGGTACGGTCAATTTTCTCAACGCGTGCGCGAAGAATAAAATAAAACACGTGATGCATATGTCCTCGACGACCGCGTACGGCGCGCATGAGGACAATCCCCCGTTGCTGGGGGAAGATGCTCCGTTGCGCGGAAACGAGGGCTTTATCTACGGCATGAGCAAGGCAAAGCTCGAATTGACGGCGGTGCGGGAATTTTTCGAAAGGCATCCGGACGTATGCGGATCGATCGTGAGGCCCTGCTTCGTGTGCGGCCCCCATTTTTACAAAAACACGCTTGGCCGGCACCTGATGAAAAGGATCGTGATGTTGCCCGGCGACATGAGACCGTTCCAGTTCGTTCATGAGGACGATGTCGCCGATTCCATGTATCATCTTCTGGCGAAAAGGCAGAGAGGCGCCTTCAACCTCGCCGCCGACGGCACCATGACCTTCAGGGAGATGCTCGATTTAACCGGGGGCACGCCCCTGCCGATTCATCCGGCGCTCCTCTATCCGCTGAACGACCTGGCCTGGATGCTGCGGCTTTCCTTTGTCACCGAGTTTCCGAGCGCGCCCATGGCGCTCATCCGGTTTCCATGGATCGCAAGCAACGACAAAATCAAAAACGCGGGCTACAGATTTAAATATACGACAAGAGAGGCGTTCGAGACCTTTGCGGAGCTGGTTCTGAATTTTAAGGGAAGGGGAAATTCAGTCGTATTCAAATGATTTTCCCCATGTGAATTCAGGAGCCCTTAAGGCGGGCCTGTCCGATTGACCCGAGAAACTGATTGACAAAGCGTACGCCGCGTGAAGAAAGCATGGTATGGAGTTCAGGGTGCTCGGGCGCGATGCGCTCACGAACGCGCGCAGGGGTGAGCTTGTCACCTCCCGGGGAGTGGTGCGAACGCCGGTGTTCATGCCGGTGGCGACGCGGGCCGCCGTCCGGGCGCTGGGGCTTCGGGATGTTGAGGAGATAGGATTCGACATCATCCTCTCGAATACCTATCACCTTTACATGCGCCCGGGGACCGCTGTGCTTGAAAAGGCCGGCGGCCTCCACCGGTTTATGAACTACGAGCGCCCCATCCTGACCGATTCGGGCGGCTTCCAGGTCTTTTCCCTCTCGTCGCTTAGAAAACTCTACGACCACGGCGTCGAGTTCAGGTCGCATATCGACGGCTCGCGGCACCTCTTTACCCCCCGCGCGGTGCTCGACATCCAGCGCGTCATAGGATCCGATATCATGATGGTGCTCGATCACTGCGCCGAGTATCCGGTTTCCGAAAACGGAGCCCGGGAGGCGGTCGAGCGCACCATGTGCTGGGCAATGGAATCATATAGCTACTGGCGCGAACGCTTCGACACGGAAAAACAGGCGCTCTTCGCCATCGTGCAGGGAAGTGTGTACGAAAATCTGCGCGCGGAGTGCGCCGAACGCCTGTGCGAAATGGACTTTCCGGGATTTGCCATCGGCGGGCTGTCGGTCGGCGAACCGAAGGAACTATACAGGGAGATGACCGCGGTGACGCTTGCCCGACTCCCCGGCGAGAAGCCCCGCTACATGATGGGGGTGGGCAGTCCCCTCGAGATACTGGACGCAATTGAGTGCGGCGTGGACATGTTCGACTGCGTTATGCCCACGCGAATCGCGCGAAACGGCACGCTCTATACCTCGGAGGGCAGGCTCAACATCAAGGCCGCTCGTTACGAGGTTGATTTCTCGCCGCTCGATCCGTTGTGCTCCTGCTATGTCTGTCGCAACTTCAGCCGGGCGTACCTCAGGCATATCTACCGCGCGGGTGAGGTCGCGGCGCTGATCTACAATACGTACCACAACCTCTATTTCATGAAAAATTTCATGGATGAAATTCAACACTCCATCGGCTCCGGGGGTTTCCCGGAGACCTCACATAAATGGCGGGCCGCCTTTAAGGGGAGCTAAACAGATATTTTGCTTTATGCCAAAATTATTTCTATTGACAGACGCACGGAAAACAAATAGAATTCAAGGCTGTTCCGGTTCCGGCATCATACTGTAATCTCAGGAAGGAGCGAGCGCAAATGGACATAACCAAGCGTACGAAGGGCGAGGTCGTCTTGCTGGATATCGCGGGCGAAATAGACCTGTACAACGCGCCGGAAATAAAAGATATTGTAAGCAAGCTCATAGAAGAACAGAGATATAATGTAATAATCAACCTCGAAAAGGTTTCTTATATCGATTCCTCCGGTATCGGCGCCCTGATTTCGAGCCTGTCCAATCTTAAAAAATATCAGGGTGGATTGAAGATCATAAACGTCTACGCCTCCGTGAGAAAGGTGTTTGAGCTCACCAAGCTTACCTCTTTCTTCGACATTTTCGATACCGAAGAGGACGCTCTCGAGTCATTCTATAAGTAGTTCGCATAACCCTGCCGCTCGCCGGGCTTCCGCAGGGACCGCCGCCCCCGCGGGCGGATCGGGTAAAAATAATGGTTGGGGACCAGCAATGAACAGACCACGAAAGACGGCAGCCGTCATCGGAATTATTATAATGACCACGCTTGCGCTCGGCTGCGGCGAGCCGATACCGGTCCGCGAGATGTCGCTGGCCAGGATGGAGATTACAAGGGCCGAATCGGTCCGGGCCGACAAGTACGCTCCCGCCGAGATGGAGGAGGCGAAGAAACTCCTTCTGGGAACGCACGAATTCATTAAAACCGACCAGTTGGACAAGGCGAAGCAAGGCGCCCTCGATTCGTTTAAAAAGGCGCGCGAGGCGTACGAAAAATCACTGCCGCTCCTCGCCCGGGACACAATGGAGATAGCCGAGAAGAGCCTGGATGAGGCCGGCGAGGCCGGCGCCGACATGCTCGCAAAGGACGAGTTCGATCGTGCGCAGGCCGCGTTCAAGAACGCGGGTGAAAACTTCGAAAGCGGGAAATTCTACGAGTCATACCAGGCGGCCATCGAAGCCGACAAGCTGGCCAAGAGCGCGCGGAATTCCGCGCTTGGCAGACGCGCCATATTGAAAGAGGCGGTAGCCGAGGTCGATTCCGTAATAGCCGAGGCATTAAAGTACAACGCGCGCAAGCACTCCCCGGAGAGTTTGAAGACCGCCGAGGAGAACAACAAAACGGCGTCGGAGTCGCTCGACGGCCTCCAGCTTAAAAAGGGGTTCGCGGCCGTCGCCATCGCGAAGACCAGCGCGGACGAGGCCTACCTCGACGCGCTGAAGGGCTCTTCCGCCGACGACCTCGCAGCGGCGGAGGCATCCGTCGCACGGGCCGGGAAGTCCGATGGGGCGGACCTTGCCAAAGACGAGCTTGCGGCATCGAAGGAATCGCTTGCCCGCGCGAAGGAAGCGCGCGAGCAGGGCCGTTACCGCGAATCAATGGTCCTCTCTGCCGAGGCGGCCCGGCTTGCCGCGTCGGTCGAGGGCGCAAAAAAGGCCGGTACGGTCGCCGGCGGAAAAGACAGGGACGCCGGTGTGGCCGGGGACGGGGAGCGGGACGGCAAGGAATATACGACCTACCGGGTCAAATACAACCCCTCTCGCCGCGATTGCCTGTGGCGGATAGCCGAGCGATACTACGGCAATCCGCGCCTGTGGACCCGCATCTACGAGGCGAACCGGGACAATATACGGAACCCCCATTTAATCATGCCCGGACAGACGCTGAGAATTCCGGTGCTCAAACCGGCGATGGGGGAGCCCAAATCGTCCGGCGAGAAGGTGGTCGAGCAGAGCGCGATCCGCATGGAGGCCGCACCCGACGAGAAAACTCCGGAAGAAGAGCCCGGGCTTGACGAAGCGCCCTCGGACGATGAGCCGGAAGGAGAGATGCCATCGGACGAAACCGAAGAGGGCGTTCCGCTCGACGAGCAGATGTAGGCTTGATGCATCGGGTACGCATGCAATCCCCCGCCACGGCGGGGGATTTTTATACCTGTAACAAATCGACTGATGAAAAACCAGATATCAGAGTCCCCTGCGATGTATCCTCTTAAAAATGTGCAGGCGTGCTAACATGTATTTTCCAATCGGATTCGTTGAGGTTACGGGGGCGGGATTTCTACGCCCCCAGCGGTGCTTATGCACATTTACGGTTTATTCGGCAATGTTATAAGGCTACAGGGGAAAGCGGATGGATTACGTCGAGATAGAGAAGCTTTCGGAGCGTGTGAAGGAGGCGAGTGTCTTCGCCGCGCGTATCAGGGAAGAGATCGGAAAGATCATCATCGGGCAGGAAAGGCTCGTGGAGCGCATCATCATCGCGTTTATCTCGGGCGGGCATGTGCTGCTCGAGGGACTGCCAGGCCTCGCTAAAACGCTTACCGTTCGCGCTTTCGCCCGCTGCATCGACGCCGCCTTCAGCCGTATCCAGTTCACACCGGACCTGCTCCCGGCGGACCTCATCGGCACTCGGATCTACAATCCGAAAGAGCTCGACTTTTTTACACGCAAGGGGCCCGTCTTCACCAACATCCTCCTTGCCGACGAGGTGAACCGCGCGCCGGCGAAGGTCCAGTCGGCTCTTTTGCAGGCGATGGAGGAGCGCGCTGTAACCATCGGCGCGGAAACGCACGTACTTCCCTCGCCCTTCATGGTGCTCGCCACGCAGAACCCCATCGAACAGGAGGGAACGTATCCGCTCCCGGAAGCCCAGGTGGACCGATTCTTCATGAAATGCCTGGTGGGCTATCCCGCGGACGGCGAAGAGAAGGAGCTGCTGCGACGCTACGGTGAAATCGATCTGGCGAGGGTGGGGGTTGTGACCGACGCCGTCGCGCTTTCCGAGGTCGCGGCGCTCGTCGCCGGCATCTATATTGACGAGCGGCTCATCGACTACATTGTAAACATCGTACGGGAAACCAGAAACCCCGCGAGCGCCACGCTGGCGGGCCTTGTAGAGTTCGGGGCCAGCCCCCGGGCCTCGATCGCGCTCATGAAGGCGGCGCGCTGCATGGCGTTTCTGCGGGGGCGTGGGTATGTAACGCCCGACGATATCAAGGAGGTGGGCGCCGACGTGCTGCGCCACCGCGTGGTGCTGAGTTACGAGGCCGAAGCCGCCCGCACGAGCGCGGACGATGTCGTGAAGATCGTCTTAGACTCGGTGGAGGTGCCGTAAATGGAGCCTGCCGAACGGGCGCTCTTTCGAAAGCTCCGGATAAAGCTGCGCAGGAGGGTTGAGGACCTCTTTGCCGGCGAGTATCACTCCGCGTTCCGGGGATACGGGCTCCTCTTCGACGGAGTGCGCGAGTACATGTACGGAGACGATGTCCGCAATATCGACTGGAACGTTTCGGCGCGGGCGAACAACCTGTATGTGAAGGAGTACATAGAGGAGCGCGAGCTTTCCATCGTGCTGGCCGTGGACATGTCGGCCTCGATAGACTATGGGACCTCGCGCAGCAAGCGGGACCTTCTTCTGGACGCGGCCGCGCTTCTGCTCTATCTCGCGCGCGTGAACAACGACCGAATATCGGTTCTACTCTTCGCCGACAGTGTCGAGAAATACATCCCCCCCCGGAAGGGGCGCGGCGTCATGTACGCGCTGCACGACGAGATCGCGCGGTTCGAGCCCGGCGCCAGAGGGACCAATATTTCAGTTGCGGTCGATTTTCTAAGAAAGGTACTTAAAAAAAGAAGCGTTATTTTTATGCTCTCGGATTTTCTCGACAGCGACTATCTTACGGGGCTTCGTCTTCTCGGCAGGAGGCACGACGTCGTTCCTGTCGTCCTTTCGGACCCCGCGGAGCGGGGCGCGGGCTTTCTCGGCCTGGCGGAATACGTCGACCTCGAAACTGGGAAAACCATTCTTACCGAAACCATTCCCACGGGCATTGCGGCTCCGGATTTTCCGGGATTCGAAACGATCCGCCTGAGCACCGACATGCCCGTTGAAAAACCGGTGCTCGAATTCTTGCGGAAACGAAGTCGCGCCCACCGCGCGACGGCCCCGTGAGCGGGTTATGCGCAGACTGGCCGGAATCGCCCTGACCGTGCTGGTGGTTGCGTGCGCGTCGGCGCTTATTGTCCGCGCGGCGGAAGAATACCCGGCGGTGACGGCCTCGGTGTGGCCACAAAAGGCCACGGTAGGCAGCCGGCTGGAATACGTCGTTACGGTCAGCGGGGGAAATATCGAGGGTATCGAGATATCGCTTCCGGAGACGCGCGAGTATGTTCCGCCGCCGGACCACGGGACGGAGGAGGCCTCTCCGGCGGTCGGCCTGCTTCCGCTCTATGTAATTCACTCGGCGGAGAGGAAAGAGGAGGCCACGGGCCGGAAGTCCTCGGTTTCACTCGCCATGAGCGTCGCGTATTACCGCACTGGCCGGCATCCGCTTCCCGCGGTCGAGGTGCACGGCGCGGACGGCGTCGCCATCGGTTACCGAGTTCCCGAGGTGTTGATAGAAGCGAGCAATCCATCCGGGGATTTTCATGAGATAGAACCCCCGCTCGATCTCGGTGGCAATTATTACAGGCTGTTGATTGTCATTGCGTTACTGGGAGCCCTCGCCGCCGCCGCTTACCTTGCCCTCCGCCGTTACGAAAGCCGTCGAAAAAAGGATACTCCCGCCCCGTACGAAATCCCGGCGATCGACGAATTCCTGGCGCGGATGCAGACCCTTCGCGTTCTGGGACTGGTTGAAGAGGGGAGGGGCGAGGAATATGTCGTGGAGGCCTCCCGTTTCTTTCGAATGTTCCTCTCCCGTCTTATTGGCATCGACGCCATGGAGATGACAGGCCTTGAGCTTGCCGCCTCCCTGGAACGGCATCTCGGTCAGGCCGCCTTTTCCCGATTGCGCGGAGACCTCGAGCGCATAACGGGACTCTGGGACCTTGCGAAATTCGCGGAGTTCGCGCCCTCCCCCGGGGCGCTCGGCGACAACCTGGAACAGGCGATGGACCTCGGCAGAAGGATCGCCCGGGAGGAACGCGGTGGCAGGCCCTGACTTTAAAGATCCACTGTATCTTTTGCTATTGGTACCGTTCGCGGCGATGGTCGCCCTGTATTTGTACCGGCGCATCGGTCAGCGCGGCGCGGCGATTGCCGTCTCTTCCGAGATGGTCGTGGGATTGCGCACATCGATCCGGGTCGCAACCTACCGGTTCCTTCCCGTTCTGCGCTTCGCCTCGATCTTTCTGCTCATCATCGCGCTTGCGCGGCCGGGGAAAAGCGTCGACCTTACAAGCATCAAAAATCCCGGTATCGATATCATGATCGTACTGGATGTTTCCGACTCCATGATGGGCGAAGATTTCGAGCCGGATCATCGTCTGGGGGTCGCCAGACGGGTCGTGAAGGATTTCATCGCGCGCAGGACGACCGACCGCCTGGGCCTTGTCGTATTCTCGGGCGATGCATATCTGCACTGCCCGCTGACCCTGGACCACGCCGTGGTGGGGGAGCTTGTTGACGAGCTCGATTTCGATACCGTCGAGGAAGAGGGGACCGCCATCGGCGAGGCGATCGCGCTTGCGGCGGCCCGGATGATCGAGAGCACCGCGAAGAGCCGGATCATCCTGCTTCTCACCGACGGCATGAACAACCGCGGCGGGATCGATCCCGAAACGGCGGCCGCGTTATGCGCTGAATCAGGTATCAGGGTATATGCAGTGGGAATCGGCAGGGACGGTCGTGTTCCCTATCCCGCCGGCGGCGGGCTATTCCGTTCCCGGAGGTTTCTCGTAAACCATTTCGACGAAAAAACGCTTCGCAACGTCGCCGATGTGACGGGCGGGAAGTTCTACCGCGCCGAATCGGGGGGCGTGCTCTGGGAGAACGTTCGGGACATCGACCGGCTCGAGAGGAGCGATATCGAGACGAAGGTGTACCGCGAATTTCATGACGGATTCCAGTTTTTTCTCGCGGCCGCGATGCTGCTGTTCTTCCTCGAAATTACGCTGCGCTCTGTATTTTACCGGAAGGTGCCATGATGGATTTCGCGAACTACCGGTATCTGGCGTACGTGCTGCTTGCGGGGGCGATCATTCTCGCGTTTTACGCGGCCTATCTCGGGTGGAAGCGCAGGGTGCTGCGCTCCCTGGCGCCGCGGGCCGACATGCGAGCGGCATTGCTTGCAGGATCGCCGATTGTGCGCGCACTTAAAACAGTAATGATTGCACTGTGCGTTGTACTGTTCTCCGTGGCCGTGCTTCGACCGCGGTGGGGCGAAACCATGCGCGAGTCCCGAAACGAGGGTGTCGACCTGCTTGTCGCGCTCGATGTCTCGCGGAGCATGCTCGCCCGCGATGTCCCCCCGTCGCGGCTGGAGCGCGCCAAAGACGCCGTGCGCCTGATGGCCAATTCGCTGGGAGGCGGAAGGACGGGAATGATACTCTTCGCGGGCGACGCCTTTTTGCAGTGCCCGCTCACGGAGGATGCCGGCGCCTTCATGATGTTCCTGGATTCTGCCGGCGTCGGTTCGGTGCGCAGGCAGGGAACGGATATCGGCAGGGCGCTCGAGGCCGCGGAAAAGGTCTTCGCGGCGAAACGCATGACCTCTAAAATGCTCGTTCTCATAACTGACGGCGAGGACCACGAGGGCCGGGCGGTGGATGAGGCGCGTCGCCTGCGGAAACTCGGCGTTTCAGTGCATACGGTCGGTATCGGAACGGCCACCGGCGGCGCGGTGCCGCTTGATGAGCGCTCGGACGAATACCTGCGCGACGACGGCGGTGGAACGATCATAAGCGGCAAAAATTCCGCCGTGCTCGAACGGATCGCCCGCGAGACGGGCGGAGAGCATCTCGACATAACCGCCGACCTCTCCGACATCTACCGGCTCATCCGCCTTGTGGGCGACCAGGATAAGTTGAGCCACGGCAGTCGCATTGTAAAGGAGAAGGTGGAGCGCTTTCAACTTTTCGTGCTGGTCCTCATTGTGCTGTTGAGCCTCGAACTTATGATTCCCGAAAGGCCCCGCGTCCCGCGTTTCGGGCGTCCGGGACGCGCCGACCGTTCGCGGCGGGGAAGCATTTGGGCGGCGCCTGTCGTCGCGCTTGCGGTATGCATGTTTTTTATCTCCTGGATCGATCCGTACCGCGACGAGGTGCGGGAAGGAAACCGGCTCTTCGGTGAAAAGGATTACCAGGGGGCCGGGGAGCGCTACCGTACGGCGGAGAAGTACGCGCCGCGCGAGAAGGACAGGGACAGGCTGCGCTTCAACCACGGAGACGTCCGGTATATGCAGGGAGATTACGACGGTGCGCTGGACCATTTCAGGGGCTCCCTGCGCTCGGGCGATCCCGATGTCCAGAAGAAGGCCCTTTTCAACGCGGGTAACGCGTATTTGAAAAAAGGCGATTACCGCGCCGCGGTGGGAGCGTACATCGACGCGCTCAAAATCGACCCGGAATATCTCCCGGCGAAAAAAAATCTTGAATATATGTTGCGCATGAACAAGAAAAACCAGGATGGCCGCGGGGACACCGGAAACCAGGATGACAGAAGGGAAAAGGATGGGCACAGGGATGGCGACGGACGCGGCAGGCCGGATGGAGATTCGCGCCCGGATGGTTCCGCCTCGAAAAAGGCCGGCGGCCGGATAAGCGCCGAGCAGGTGCGAAACCTTCTGGAATCGATGAAAAACAAGCCGGTGCGCAGGGAGAAGGGAACGGGCGACGGAAGGCGGGAGCTTGATAAACAGTGGTAGCGGGGGAAGGATGATCGGCGTGATGAGGACGATAACGGTGACGACGATCACACTTCTGATCGCTGCCCCGGCCCTGTTTGGCCTTTCCGCCAAGACCGTTATCGAACCCGCCCGCGTGCGCGTGGGGGAGGCGGCGACGCTTTTGATTACAATCGACGGCGCCGACGTTCCCGATCCGGTTTCAGTTCCTGAAGTGGAGGGGCTTTCGATCGCGTTTACAGGCACGCGGCGGAGCTTCCAGTTTATAAACGGAAAGGCTCACTCGGAAACGGCGGTGACCTTCCGCGTGGTCCCGGAGCGAAGCGGGAGCTTCGCCATCCCGCCTGTTGTGCTGAAGCGCGGCGGAGAAACGATCCGCTCGAGCGCCGTAACGTTTCTTGCGTACGCGGGAAGCGCGCACTCCCCGCGCGGCACGGGCCCGGTCGGGGGGCTGGTACGCGTATCGAAACAGAATGTGGTTGCGGGCGAGCCTGTACTTCTTCGTTTTTATCTGGTGCACACGGGGGTCGATATAACACGGGCCACGGTTTTCGACAAAATGCCGGCGGTACGGGGATTTCTCCTTAAACAGGTCGACGAAACGCTGCCGGACGAAAGCGTGCGAACCGAAAGGGGCGAGTTCATCAAGTCGCACGTCGCCACCTTCGCCGCCGTACCACTTGAGAGCGGGCGCTTCGCCGTCGGAGGCGGTTCGGTCAGTGTCACCGTAGCCGAGACCGATCCCGGTTCGTTTTTTCCCTTCGTGGTGCCCTCGACGCGTCGCGTCGATTTCGATACAATAGCGGTCATGGTGAACCCCCTGCCGGCGGCGGGGAGGCCCGCCGGTTTCCGCGGCGATGTCGGTATCTTCTCCCTGAAGGCGGAATTTCCCGACCAGGCCTTTTCCGCCTTCACTGAATTTCGCCTGAAGGTGAAGGTGGCCGGAAGGGGAAACCTCCTTTCGCTTTCGCGGCCCGAGTATGCGAAGGTCGATGGGCTTTCGATAATTGGAAGCGACGGCGCCGTCCGGCTTGCCGTGGCCAACGGATCGATTGAGGGCGAACGGGAATTTATTTTTACGATCATTCCGCAGAGGCCGGGCTCGTTTATTCTGCCGGGTCTGGGTTTAAGCTTTTTCAATCCGGCCTCGGGGCGCTATGAGCTTGCCCGGACCGCCGACCATGCCTTCGAGGCGGCCCCGGGGGCCGGGGCGCGGAAGGGCCCCGGGCATGATGATACCGGGGAAAAGTCGCAGGGACTGGAGTTCGACCCGCTGCCGGTGATGGGAATCATCCTGCTCGCTGCCGGGGGCGTCGCGGCGGCCGTTTGGTGGAGGCGACGGGTTTCCATGGCTTCCCCGGAACCGGGTCCGGAGGCGGAAGCATCGATCGCGCGGGCGCCGGCGCGATCGAAAGACCGGCGGGCGGACCTCGCGAACGCGGCACGCAGGAGGGATGCCGGATCATTTCTGAAAACGGCCGCCTGTATGCTCGACGAGGCGTGCGCAGCCGTGTGGTACGGCGGCGCGGACGAATCGGTAAAACGGGGCATCGATGACCTGAAACGGCGGGTTTACCTTCACCGGTATGCCGGCAGGGCCCTTTCGGACCTGGAGATGGATGAGCTCTATCGACGGTTAAGGGAAATATTCCGCTGAGGCCGATCGGCCGCCTGGAATTTTAGACTAACGCAGCTTGGCCGCCTCCCATAGCTCGTCCATCTCGGTCAGTGTCATTTCTTCGAGCTTCCTGCCCCGCGCCGAGGCCTCTTTCTCGAGCGTCCTGAAGCGGTTTATGAATTTATTCACGGTGCGGTTGAGCGCGTCTTCGGCGTTGATGTCGAGAAAGCGCGCGATATTGACCATGGAGAAGAGGATGTCGCCCATCTCATCCTCCATACGGGCCGTCCAGCCTTCATCCGGTTTCGACGACAGCGCCTCCTTGAATTCGGCGACCTCCTCGTCGAGCTTGGCGATAACGTCTTCGGTTTTCTCCCAGTCGAAACCTACCCGGGACACCTTCTGCTGGACGCGGTAGGCTTTGAGGAGCGATGGCAGGTGCGCCGGGACGCCCTCGAGTATCGATTCCCTGTGCTCCTTCTCCTTTTTCTTTATACTCTCCCAGCGCTCTATGACCTCGTTTGCGCTCGATGCCTTTTCTCCGCCGAAGACGTGTGGGTGACGATAGACCAGCTTCTCGACGATCCCCCGCGCCACGTCGTCGATCGTGAACCGGTTCTCCTCGCGGGCAATCTGGGCATGGGCGTATACCTGGTAGAGCAGATCGCCCAGCTCTTCCCTGAGGTTCTCGGGATCGCCGCTGTCGATCGCCTCGTACACCTCGTACGCCTCTTCTATGAGATAGGGCTTCAGCGTCCGAGAGGTCTGCGCCCTGTCCCAGGCGCAACCGCTTTCGGCGCGCAGTATCGACGCCAGCTCTTCGAGCGCGTAGAGCGGCCGTTTTTCCTTGAATTCCATGGCTGTCCCTCTTCGCCAACACCATGGACGCGTGAAATACCGGTTGTCAATAGAAAATGATCAAACGTCGCGCGGCGATGCGTTTTCGCCGCGCATTCGGAGCGGTCAGTCTTTCTTGGTGCTGATGCCGA
This sequence comes from Spirochaetota bacterium, assembly GCA_035477215.1. Lineage (NCBI taxonomy): Bacteria > Pseudomonadati > Spirochaetota > Spirochaetota bacterium. The sequence continues at coordinate 43,078 of DATIKU010000049.1, forward strand.
ACGGCACGTACAGCGGGCAGGTCGAAACGATACTGGTCGCGATGAAAATAATCGCGATGATTCCGAGTATTATAGCGGCGAGTCCGCTGATATGGCCGGCCAGGTATAAAACCCCTATGATGATCGCGACCGTTACACGCAGTATTCTGTCCATGGTGCCCATGTTCTTCCTCATGTCCTTCCTCCGCATGGTTCATATGATGAGCGTCTCGAACCGCAGGGACCGTTTCCATCCGGCAAAAGCGGCCCCGATAAGAAATAATACCGAGCGCGGAAGAGGATGTCAAAAAAATTGTTGTGCCGGTGGCGGGTAAAAGCGGCGACTTCAGTTGAAGATGGAGATGGTATAGTCCGGGCTCGAATCTTTTACTTCGAGCCGTATGTTAGCCAGAAACGCCTGTTCAAGCTCGAACTCGAGCCTCGATAGCCAGCGGTCGAATTTGACCAATTTAAAGTGCTTTCTTGCGATCGTCATCTCGATGTCCCGGCCGTTCACCTGGAGCTCGTATGAGACTGCTTTGCCGCCCGTCGGTACGGTCACATCGTAGATATTGACTTTCTTATGGGATGCTTTGATCTCGATGTCCTGTTCTCCGTTGAACGCCCTGGTGACGCAGGCCACCACCTTCATGTGGTCGATCGGTGCCATCTGGCTTACCCCTCTTTTTGAAAAATCCTTGCATATCATGGCCGGATGGATCAGCATAGCGCAACAAGAAAATGGAAATAGAAAAGATAATCAGGGTGCTGACCGCCAACAGCCGCTTCTTCCACGCCTTTAGCGAGGAGGAGATGATGGATTTTCTGAAGCAATGCACCAGCAAATCGCACAAGGACGGCGAGGTCATTTTTCGCGAGGATTCGAGCGGGACCGAGCTCTTCATCATCGTGTCCGGCTCGGTCAGGGTTAAAAAGGACGGTCGCATAATCGACGTCGTCCGCTCGGGTGAGTGTTTCGGCGAGATGGGTGCGCTTTCCGGTGAGAAACGCTCGGCGACCACGAAAGCGAACGGCGATGTGGTGCTTCTGGCGATAGACGAAAAAAAGATCGCGATACTTCCCGTGGAAGCGCAGGCGAAACTTTATAAAAACACGCTCATGGTCGTGTCCGAGCGGCTTCGAAAGCGCCTTGAGGAGCGAAGCCATGGGGGCTGATCTTCCGTGCCCGGTGATCGAAGTCCGCGCGCTGATCAAGGATTTTCCCGAGGTGCGCGCCGTCGATAACGTAAGCTTCGCGATAGAGCGGGGGAGCTGTTTCGGCCTGTTGGGGCCCAATGGCGCGGGGAAGACCACCACGATCGAGGTGATCGAGGGGATTTTAAGGCCCACCGCGGGCGAGGTGCTCTACAAGGGCGCGTCCCGGACGGCCGGCTTTCGCGGAGAGGTCGGGATACAGTTCCAGAACACCGAGCTCCCGCAGTACCTCAGCGTCAGGGAGACGCTCCAGGTTTTCCGCAACCTGTACGACAAAAAAGCGGACCTGGAGTATCTCATAGAGATATGCCGTCTGGGCGAAATTCTCGGTCGCGACAACCGCAAGATATCGGGCGGACAGCGGCAGCGCCTCCTCCTCGCCATGGCCCTGGCGAACGATCCTGATCTTGTTTTTCTCGACGAACCGACCACCGGCCTCGATCCCCAGGCGCGGCGCCACCTGTGGGATATCGTCGCGAAGATAAAGTCCGAAAACAAGACCGTCATCCTCACCACGCACTACATGGAGGAGGCGCAGATCCTCTGCGACACGATAGCGATCATGGACCATGGCAGGGTTATCGCCCTGGGGGCGCCCGAGGAACTCCTCGCCATCCACTGCCGGGGTGCGTCGATTTTTTTGCCCGGTAAGCTCGATGCGGGAAAGCTCGAGGGCGTTTCGTGCAGGTGGTTCGAGGTCGAGAACGGGATTGAGATACAGACCGATTCGCTGAACGGCTGCATCCACTCGCTTGTGGGGCAGGGGGTCGATCTTTCGGGGATGAGTGTTCGTTCGCAAAACCTCGAGGACCTGTTTTTAAAAATCACCGGTTCGCAGCTTCGAAGCTAAAAAGGGGGGCCCATGTGGAAGCGGATCCGGATTCTGTTTGTCGCGCGTAACAAGGAGTTCTACCGCGATAGATCGGCCCTGGGGTGGAACCTGCTTTTCCCCTTTCTCATCATAATAGGGTACAGCTTTCTCTTCGGCGGCAACAGCCAGGCGCTCTACAAGGTCGGTGTCGTTTACGAAACAGATGCCACCGCGAAACACCTCCCGCCGCAATTCGTCGAATTTAAAAAAACCAGGCACGTCGAGTTCGTGGAATTTACATCCGTTGACGAAGGACTGGGGAAACTCAGACATCACCGTATCGACCTTCTGGTACGGCCATCCTCAAAGCGGTACTGGATGAGCTCGACCTCTCCGAGGGGGTATGTGACCGAGCGCCTGCTTGCCTCGGCGACAGCGGGACCGCCCGGCGGTTTCGAGCGGCAGAGCGTGGCGGGACGGGAGATCCCCTATGTGGAATGGCTCTTCCCCGGTATTCTCGGAATGAACATCATGTTCAGCGCGCTCTTCGGGGTGGGATACACGGTGGTGCGATACCGTAAAAACGGCGCGCTCAAACGCCTGAGCGTTACCCCGGTGCGTCCTCACGAGTTCCTGACCGCGCAGGTGCTCTCGCGCATGTTCCTCATTCTCGTCACCACGGCGGTGGTCTACGCGGGCTGCGCCGTTCTGTACGGCTTCAGTTGCATGGGATCGTACGCCACGCTCTTCCTGGTCTTTGCCGTCGGAGGGTTCAGCATGGTGGCGCTGGGGCTCCTGGTGGCCTCGCGGAGCTCGAGCGAGGAGTTTGCCGGGGGCGTGTTGAATTTACTCAGCTGGCCGATGATGTTCCTTTCCGAGGTATGGTTCTCACTGGAAGGCGCGCGCCCCTGGGTGCAGAAGCTCGCCAAGGTGTTCCCGCTCACGCCCATGATCGACGCCGCTCGGCGCGTCATGAACGACGGCGCCGGGCTCGTCGATATCGGTCCGCAGCTTCTGGCGATGGCGGCCATGTCCGCGCTCTTTCTCTTTGCCGGATCGCTCCTCTTCTCATGGCGAAAGGAGTGATTACAGACGGTCCTCCCACTCCACCCCGGCGGTCGCGCGCATGAGCCCGATGAACGCGACGATGATGATGCACAGTCCGAGAAAAACAAGCCCCCCGGCAGTCATGGCACTCCTTGGCGTGTCGTGATTTGATCATAAGAGCCGGGGAGGACTCCCCGAAACCGGTTGACGTATATACCATTTCAAACACTCCGTCGAGGCAAATGCCGGCCGGCCCGCCTGTGTTGTGGCCGGCGCCATGAAAAGGCCCGTTTGTAAATATTTTCTGTTGACACGACGGGGAACCTCCGATGAAGCTGTGCGCGCGGAGGCTCTCCCCGGACCGACCATCCGCAATATCGATGCTGTGCGAGGTTAGCAATGGCAGCAACATCTTCCCGATACAGATATCTTGCCCAAAACGATCCCGAGGTGGCCGCGATTATCCGCCGCGAGAACGGGCGGCAGGAGGATTCGCTCATCCTCATCGCCTCGGAGAATTACACCTCCCAGGCGGTCCTCGAGGCCTCGGCCTGCGTGATGACCAACAAGTACGCCGAGGGTTATCCCGGAAAGCGTTATTATAACGGCTGCGCGTTCGTTGACGAGGTCGAGGTCCTTGCGATCGAGCGCATCAAAAAGCTTTTCGAGGCCGATGTCGCCAACGTCCAGCCGCACAGCGGCACGCAGGCGAACATGGCGGTGCTGATGTCGGTGCTTTCGCCCGGCGATACCTTCATGGGGATGAACCTCGCGCACGGCGGACACCTCTCACACGGCTCGCCGGTGAACTTTTCGGGCCTGTATTATCGGGTGGTCTCGTACGGGGTGAAACAGGACACCGGCCGCATCGACTATGACGCCGCGGCGTCGACCGCGAAGGAATTCCGGCCGAAGGTCATCATCACCGGCGCCTCCGCCTATTCGCGCATAATCGACTTCGCCAGATTCAGGGAGATCGCCGACTCCATCGGCGCGCTTCTCGTGGCGGATATCGCGCATATCGCGGGGCTCGTGGCGACCGGCGACCATCCCTCCCCGGTCGGCATCGCCGATTATGTGACGATGACCACGCACAAGACGCTTCGGGGTCCGCGCGGCGGGGTCATCCTGGCGAAGAAGGACCAGGAGGCCGTCATGAACAAGTACATCTTCCCCGGCATCCAGGGCGGGCCGCTTATGAACACCATCGCCGCAAAGGCCGTCGCTTTCGGCGAGGCGCTGGAGCCCTCTTTCGGCGCGTACTCGAAACAGGTCATCAAAAACGCGAACGCGCTCGCCGAAACGCTCCTCTCGCGGGGCCTCAAACTGGTTTCTGACGGCACGGACAATCACCTGATGCTGGTGGATTTAAGAAATAAAAACCTTACCGGCCGCGATGTCGCCAGCCATCTGGACTCGGCGGGCATCACCTGCAACAAAAACGGCGTGCCCTTCGACGACAAGTCGCCCATGGTGACCAGCGGCATCCGTCTTGGAAGCCCGGCGCTCACCACGCGCGGCCTCGGGGAGGATGAATTCAGGCGCGTCGGTGCGCTCATCTGCGACATCATCGACAACATGGCCGACGATACCGTTCTCGTGCGCGTTAAAGCCGGTGTCGCCGAGCTCTGCAAATCGTTTCCGGCGGATTTCCTGCGCCTTCCCTTTCGCGAGGCGCGGTGACGAATCGGCAATAAATGCTTGACGATGGCCCGTTTCGGGCGTTTATTATGGGTATCGTACGAATACTGTACATCACCATTTAACTTGTTGCACAGCCGGGTAATACGGGGTGTCGCCGTGTCTTCGTCGGGGGGCGCCCCGGCAGCTTGTGGACTCGCAACAAGTCCATTTAAATCATACGGGAGGATCTTATGAGACGCATGCTTACACTGCTCGCCGTCGTTGCTGTTATGTTTGCGGCATACGGCTGCAAGAAAGACAAGGATGTCACCGTTGAGCGCACCGGGCTCGTGAATTTTATCGGAGGCGAGGTGTTCCTCATCGGGAAAGACGGCAAAGAGGCGAAAGCCGCTGTTGGCAGCGAAGTCAAGCAGGGTATGAAGATAAAGACCGTCGGCAAGAAATCCTTCGCCGACATCTATTTCGGCGAAAACGCCGTCAAGGTGCTCGGCGACACGGTCGTCGAAGTGCAGACGCTGGTGACGAACGTCGGCACCAACGGCGAAGAGTCGGCCTTTTACGTGGAAAAGGGGCAGTTCTTCTCGAAGGTGGGCAAGAAGCTCGCGAAGGACGACAAGTACACGGTGAAAAGCCAGACCACCACGGCGGGCGTGCGCGGCACGGACTTCCTCATCAGCGAGGAAGAGGGCAAGGCAAATGTCGCCGTGCTCGAAGGAAGCGTTGAAGTGCTGAACAACTCGCTCGCGGGCAGGGAGCCCATAGTGGTCAACGACAAGGAAGAGGTCGACGTGCTCTCCGGCCAGGACATGGTGAAGAAACAGCTTTCGGAGGATCGCATGCGGGCGCTCGCCATTCTCCTCGAGATCAAGGCCATGCGCGAGGAGATTTGGAACAAGATGCGCGAGCAGCGCGAGGAGATCCGCAAGGCGGTTGAGGACCAGCGCCAGGTGAACAAGGATATGCTGGAAAAACAGCGCGAGGGCGACAAGGCGCTGGTCGAGGACCAGAAGCGCCGCGACCAGGAGATGATTGGAAACATCAAGGACGAGACGAAGAGCCTCGGCGAAGCGGCGAAGGGCCTCGCGAAGGACCAGATGGCGGACGCCAAGAACGTAGACAAGGACGCGTCGAAGGACGAAGCCATCCGCCAGAAAGAGGCCATGAAACCGACCATCGAGAAGATGAAGATCGATAAGGACCAGTTTAAAACGCAATAGCGGTTCGGTCGTTCAGTGGGGCGATACGCGTGGCGGCATGGGACACCGTGCCGCCATTGTTGTATCGGGGCGCATGGTGGTACGTAACTCATGCGAGGTTCGTCCCCTGACGGGGTAAAATTATTCGTTAGCCGCTTGCGCGGCGGGTGGATGATGAGGTGCCGTCCGCCGGAGGATTTGCGATGAAGATACTTGCCGAAATAATGGACCTGGTCGTTTATATTTTACAGAAGCTCAGGGACCTCCTGCTGTATGCGGTCGATCGGCTGTACCGGTACGTCGAACTGGCGCTGGGGCGGTTTCGCGACGCAGGCATTGCGGAAAAGGTGATCATTCTCAACAGCGTCCCCGCTTTTTTCGCGATCATACTGTCCGTGGCGCAGTATTACATCTTTGAGACGTGGTTTTATATCAACAACCCTCTGGCGGTGTATCTCATTGCGATCGTCGCCGGCATGCTGGTCTCGGTCTTTTTCGAGGGGCCGGTCAAGTTTCTCGCCCGGCTTATGCTCAACGGCTATTACCTTGCCTGGGTGGTGTATCTCCCGCTTGCCGGGGAGCTCACGAAGGCCGATCCGCATACGCTGCGCTTCGGGTACTATCTCAATATTGTCGTTCCGGTGGTGTACATGGGGGCGTCGCTGGTCACTTACTTTTTTGACGAGAGGTGAGGCGGTCGGTGGGATTCAGTTTTCGATGTTGCCGGCCGAGGGCAGCGGAACCACGTCGATTCCTTCCTTGAGGAGCTCGTTGATCTCTTCCCTTGTGGATTGACCGTAGATGTTCCGCCCTTCCTCGACTCCGTAATAAATGGCGCGCGCCGTTTCGGCAAAGTCGTTCCCTACGTTGTCGAAATTCTCTTTAACGTGTTTTTCCACAAGTCGCAAAACCTCGAAGAGATTGGGCGCCTTCCGGTCGATGACCGTGGCGGCCGTAGGGCGCGCCTGTATGGAACAGCCGCTGAAGAGCCGCTTGATGTCGCCGCTTTCACAGAACGGGCAGGTCACCATTCCCCGGGCCATCTGGTCTGTGAAAGACTCGTAATCTCTGAAAATTCCCTCAAAGCGATGTTCGTTGCCGCACTCAAGGTCAAATGAGATCATCGAAAACACCCCGGTGATTATATTCAGGCCTTGTACAATAATACTACGGGACGACGCGCACGGCAACTTTCAATAACCGGTTCTGTCGTCCCGCGCGGCGTCATGAGAGCTTGGCGAGATTCTTTTTGAGCATTGCCAGCATCGCGGCAAGCTCGTCCCGCTTGGCCCCCTCTTTCTCGATGACCTTGCCGGGGGCCCGCGAGGTGAAGGATTCGTTTCCGAGCTTGGCCTCGGTTTTGGCAAGATCGCCCTGTATCCGCTCGATCTCCTTCCCGAGGCGCGCACGCTCCCTGTCCATATCGATCAGTCCCTTCAGCGGAACGAAGAGCTCGCCGCCGGCGAACACGGCCGAAGCGTCGGTCTTGGCGGGGATATAGGCGCCATCAACCGAGATCGCCTCGACCTTCGCGTTCGTCCGTATGTGTACCGCTTCTGTTTCGACCAGTCTGCCGAGCATCGGGTCGGAGGTCTTGACGATGACGTCCGCTTTTTTGTCGGGCGGGATGTTCATCTCGCCGCGGATGTTTCGTATCTTGTAGACGATCTCCTTGAAGAGCTCGGTCTCCCCGGCTTCGCGGGGGAACGAGAAACCGCTCTCGGGCTCGGGCCACTGCGCCACGATGAGACGTCCGTCGCCGCCGCTTTTGATGCGCTCCCAGATCTCCTCGGTGATAAAGGGCATGAAGGGATGCATTAGTATCATGCATGTTTTAAGGACATGGTACAGCACCTGTTTGGCCGCATCGGAGGACGGGCGGCCCTCTTCGCCGGTCGCGTAGACGCGGGGCTTGGTGAGCTCCAGGTACCAGTCGCAGAACTCGTGCCACCAGAATTCATAGATCGCCTGGGCGGCCTCGTTGAAGCGGTATTCCCCGAGCGCCCTCCCGACGTCGTTTATGGCCTGGTTGAGGCGGTGAAGTATCCAGCGGTCGAAGCGTTCCAGATCTTCGGTCCCGATCTTCCGGGGAATGAAGCCATCGCCGAGGTTCATGAGGATAAATCGCGTGGCGTTCCAGATTTTATTACAGAAGGCGCTGTAGCCTTCAATACGTTTTTCGGAGAGGATGACGTCGCGTCCCTGCGCCGCGAATATGGCGAGGGTGAAACGGAACGCGTCGGTGCCGTATTTGTCCATGATGATGAGCGGATCGATGACGTTGCCGCGTGATTTGCTCATTTTGTGTCCGTGTTCATCGCGCACCAGGGCGTGGATGTACACGTCGCGGAAGGGCACGTCGTTCATGAATTTAAGGCCCATCATGATCATCCGCGCGACCCAGAAGAAGATGATGTCGAAACCGGTGACCAGGACGCTGGTAGGATAGTACTTTTCGAGCGCCGCAGTGGACTCGGGCCAGCCAAGCGTGGAGAAGGGCCACAGCGCCGACGAGAACCACGTGTCGAGCACGTCCTCGTCCTGCCTGATGGAGGTCGAGCCGCACTTTTCGCACGAGATCGGATCGTCCATCCCGACGGTAACATGTTCACACGATTCGCAGTAGAAGGCCGGTATGCGGTGTCCCCACCAGAGCTGGCGCGATATGCACCAGTCGCGCACGTTGTACATCCATTCGAAGTAGGTCTTTTCCCAGTTTGCAGGGACGAACCGGATTCGTCCGTCTTTCACCGCGAGTATTCCTTCGTCGGCGAGCGGCTTTATTTTAACGAACCATTGTTTAGAAAGATAGGGCTCGATGACGGTATTGCAGCGATAGCAGTGGCCGACCGAATGGTCGTGGTCCTCGATCTTCTCGAGGAGCCCCCGCGCCTCGAGGTCCGCGATCACTTTCTCGCGCGCCTGGAAACGGGGGAGCCCCCGATAGGCGCCGCCGTTTTCGTTGATGTTGCCGCGCGGGTCGAGGATGTTGATCTCTTCCAGCCCGTGGCGTTTGCCCATCTCGAAGTCGTTGGGGTCGTGCCCGGGCGTGACCTTGACCAGGCCCGTGCCGAAGCTCTTGTCGACGTAGCTGTCGGCGAATACCGGGATCTTTCTGTTCATGAGCGGCAGGACAACCTGCTTTCCGACAAGGTCGGTGTACCGCTCGTCGTCGGGGTTTACCGCGACGCCGGTATCGCCAAGCATGGTCTCGGGCCGTGTGGTTGCCACGACGATGAAGCCGTCGCCGCCGTCGATGGGGTATTTGATATGATAAAGCTTCCCCTCGAGATCCCTGTATTCGGTCTCGATGTCCGAAAGCGCGGTCTCGCATCGCGGGCACCAGTTGATGATGCGATAGCCGCGGTAAATGAGACCCTCCTCGTACAGGCTGACGAAGACCTTGCGTACCGCGCGCGAAAGGCCCTCGTCGAGCGTAAAGCGCTCGCGTGGCCAGTCGAGCGAGCAGCCCAGGCGCTTGAGCTGTCCCTTGATCCGCCCGCCGTAGTGTTCCTTCCAGTCCCATACGCGCTCGACGAAGTCCTCGCGCCCGAGGTCGTTTTTAGTTTTACCTTCCTCTTGGAGCAGGCGTTCGACGACGTTTTGCGTAGCAATGCCGGCGTGGTCCATCCCCGGCATCCACAGCACGGATTTGCCCCTCATTCGCTGCCATCGGGAGAGTATATCCTGAAGCGTGTTGTTGAGCGCATGACCCATGTGCAGGCTGCCCGTTACATTGGGCGGCGGTATGACGATGGAATACGGCTCCTGGCCGTCGTCTTCGCGGGCGTGGAAGTGTCCTTCCTCCTCCCAGGCGCGGTACCATCTGTCTTCAACTTCCTTGGGATTATACGATGACGGGAGTTCCATGGCTCGGTCCTGTATGCGTAATAGTGCGCGAATTCCCGGAGAACCCGGATTTTTCCGCCCGCGCGATTATCCCCGTATAACCGGTCCCGGAAAGCGCAGGCCTGGAATGCGCGGGGAAATCGCTTTAATCATTGAAACAGGGCGCTTTCCGACGATCTCGGCACAAGGGATTATTTCTATGGACCGAGACGGAGTGTCAATATATTTTTAGCGGGGAGCTTTCGGTTCCTTGCGGTTCTTTTTGAAAAAATTCTCGAAGAGGTCACTGTCGATCTGCATGAGGCGTGAACGGATTTCGCTCAGGCTCTCGAAATTGTACTGCTGGAACTCGAAATAGTCGAGCATCCATAGATACTTGTTGATGAGCCGGGGGGCGATGTTCGAGTTCTCGATACGCTCCCTGCCCAGTGTCTGGTAGCTCTTTTCGAGGCTGTAAATCTCCCGGCGGATTCCCTCGACCTGCTGCATGTTCAGCTGGCGCTTTACGAAAAAGATGTCCTCGATGAAGCCGATAACCGGGACCCACTCGCGCGCGTCGGTCGCTGACGGCTTTTTCTCCGCAATGGCGACCAGGGTTTCCTGTATGGGCTTGGCTTTCAGAAGACCCATCTCAATCTCGGCGGGATTTATCGAGAAAGCCTCGCGGAAAAGCAGCAGGGACTTCGGAATCTCGTTCGTGTGATAATATGCCTCGGCGAGAAGCGAAAGCAGGCGCGCGTTGGAGCGGTATGAGCTGCGCGCGTATTCAAGCGTCTCCACGGTCTGGCGGTATTCGCCGAGGGTTAAAAAGCAGAGGCCCAGGTTGAGCAGCAGTTCGAAATTATCGGCGGTGCTCTCCTGGCTCTGGAAGGCCAGCTTGTAGTTCTCGGATGCGGTGAAGAATATGTAGCGCATCGCCGACTTGTAGACGCTGAAGTTTTGTAAATTTTTTTCCTGCGCGTAAGCCTTGAATATCTCCCACTGCGTCATCAGAAAATCGGCCGTCTGCTTGCCGCGATCGAGCCGCGTAATCTCGCGCTGGCGGTTGTTCCAGAATTTCGCCGTACGGTAGCCTTCCATCAGCCCGGGGTATTCCGGGTTTACCGAAAGCAGTTCGTCGAACTTTTTGACCGCGCCGGTAAAATCCCCTTCCTCGATGAGTTGGTGCGCGGCATTGACGCCGACCAGGAGCGGGTCGTCGGAAAATGTGAGTTGTCCGTCGCGATCCATCGATTATAGCTCTTTTTCCGCAGAACGGTCGGCAAGCGATCCGTGCTGGGTGAATACGATTATCTGCCGCTCCCGCGCCGCCTCGGCGAGCAGCCGTTTGAGGTTTTCGCCCCTCCGGTCGTCCATGAAGATAAAGGGGTCGTCGACGATCAGCGGAGGCGCGCTTCCCGACTCAAGGATAAAATCGGACAATGCAATTTTTACGGCAAGCAGTAACAGGTGCGCGAGCGCCGGATTGAGGTCGTCGATCCGGCCACCCGCTCTGATAAAGCGGATTATCGCGTCGTCGTCGATCTCGGTTATATGCCGGTTCTCGGTAATGGCATCGAACTTCCCCCTGGCCGAGCGGGCAAGCCTCGTGATCTGGCTGGCTTCTCTTCGATCGATGACCTCTTCGAATATGGCGCCGATCATATCCATTGTTTTTTTACGGGCCGTAAGCCGCCCGTATCGTTCCTCGGCCGTCGCGCGTGTTTCTCTCAATTGCCTGAGTTCGTCTTCATAATTCCCGGCGGTGTCGACCTCGCAGGCCAACTGCGCGAGTATTTTTCCCTCGGCCTGCCGCTGGCTGTCGAGGATGGCGATTTCTCTGTCGATATCCTCCATGATGGAACGAATACGAACCTCGTCGATCTCCCGCGAGCCGTAACGCGCGAGCCTCGACAGGTCGGCCAGCACCTCTTCCCTTTGCGTGTCGGCGGAACGCGACAACTCCCGCCGCTCATCCTGCAGGGCTCTCAGATAGTCGGGGCTTTTAAGCCCTTCGCGAAGCTTGAAAAGCTCCAGGAGGCCGTCGGCATATTCCCCGTATTCCTCGAAGTACTGGAGCAGAAAGCCGTACACCGCTTCGAGCTTGTAGTCGACCAATTCTATCTTATTCTCTTTTAATATCTCCCGAAGTCTTGCTTCTATCACATTCTTTGACGCGAGAAGGGTCGCCAGCTCGCGCGGTCTTCGGGGTATGAAGAGGGGCAGGTATAGTACGGCCGCCATGAGTACAAGCAGTCCCAGCAGGCCGGTAACCAGGTACATCCTGATCCTGATCGGGAGCGCGAGCAGGCCCCCGTTCACAAGGAAGTAAATAAGCGCAATTCCGCCGAAGCCGGTAAGCGCGAGGATTCCCGCGGCCTTTTGAAAGCGGGCCTTTCGCGTCGAGGTATAATTGTCAAGCGCTACGTGGATGTCCCGGATCTCGCGGTAGGTTTCCTGGAGGCGTTTGAGGTTCTGTTTTTTCTGGTCGGTGAAGTCCCTGAACTGGGGAAACCTGCTTTCGATGGATGCCTCGCGGGAGGCTATCGTTTTAATAAGATTATCCGAGTCCAGCAATTCGGCGCCGATATCGTCGATCCGTTTCTCGACCGATCGGAGGTTATCAACTATCATTGTGAGTTTGCCCGCGATTATACGCTCCACACTGAGCGCCGTGATACGGTTGTCGATACGGGCGATCTCGTTTTCCACCTGCCTGCGTTCGCGTAGAATCTTATCTCCCCGCGACTGCTGGATATCGATGATGCGTGTTTTTTTCTCGATCTCCTTGAGATCGGCTTCGGCATGGAGGAATTCATCGAGAAGCCGGTCCCCCGCCCTTCGTCCCGCCGCGCCGCCGTAGGCCCTTCGGTAAAGACCGAAGAAGCCGGAGGCATCTTGAAGGAGCATATACCGTACAATGTCGTAGGCGAGGGGCGGCGATTCCGACGCGTCGGTGGGAGACGCAATGAACGAAACGGCGCTGAACGCGTCGGCGTTGAGCGAGGCGTACATGCCGCGCAGGACGGGATCGTTAACCGTGGAGGCGAGCCGGTCGATAAGCAGGTTTCGCATGGACTCCGGAGGCGTGGCGGGATCGCCCCGGAACAGCTCGGCTTCGGGCTTCCCATTGCCGCCCAGTATGGAGAGGAGCTTGTCGCTGTTGCGTATGAAGGAATAATCGAACGACGTGGCCAGGTGAACTTCGAGATAGAAGTTCTCCCATGTCCCCTTCTTTAACAGGGTTATCGGGTAAGCGCTCCCCCAGACGAGCTCGATTATGGCGCGCGCAAGTACGCTCTTGCCGGACCCGTTTCGCCCGTATACGATCGTAAGGCCCTCGTTGAATTCGAGGGTGCGGTTGTTGAAGAGCCCCGGGCGGGAGGCGACACATCGTTTTATACGCAATGCCAGTCCTCCGCGTTCCAGGAGCCCGGTGACGCCGTCATCCTGAAAATCATGGCGGCGAGCAGGCGGCGGTCGATATCCTCGGGTAGCTCGTTACCCTCGATCATTTCCCTCAGGCGCCCGAAAAACGCCCCTCTCAGGGAATTTTCGTCGATGTATTCGTGGGCGAGGAGGGAAAGTGTGGGTGAGGACTCGTCGATAACATCAAGCCGTTCAAAGCCGCGCCCGCGTTCCAGTACGGCGTTGATATCGAGCGGGAAGCCCCGTTCTCCCGTCAGAACGACGGTAAGCGCGGTCCGTGGCGCCGCTTTTTTTTCAACAATGTCCGCTATATCGCGCGAGGATCTGACCCCCTCGCAGGGAATGGAAAGCCGTTCTACGGTGGTGGTGTTGACTGCGAGGCGTTTGACCTGGACTATTTCGCCGTTTTCGATCGTTATTGAAAGAACGTAGCGCTCTCCGGTTTCGCCCGCCTCGACCGCTTCGGGGCTTCCGGGATACGCGCCGATTACCCTGTTCCGGGACTTGAATATTCTGAAGTTGTGATTATGCCCCAGTGCATAGAAATCGAGATTGAGGGCTCGTATATCGTCCTTGCGCAAACTGGTAATCCCCGCACTCGAAGCGGGATCCTGGGTGCAGAAATCGGCATGTAGCAAAGCCATGTGGAAGCCGTCGGCGTCATTTCTCCTCAGGCTTCCGGGCCCCTGCTTTGCTCCCGCCGGAAGGCCGTAAACCGTGACGGTCTCGCCGCTGCGCGTTATCGAATAACAGGCGTCGCTATCATCTGAAAAAATGTGCGTAAAGCCGTCCCGTGGAATGCCCCCCGGGGACTCTAACAGCGAGCGGTCACACTCGCCCGGCGAAAACAGAACGGCCGTTCCCCGCTCGCACAACGCAGCAAGCTCCTGCGAGGCTGCGCTCATGACGGCGTCCATTGCCGCCGCGTTGCCCGAGTCGTGGAAGAGATCCCCGGCGATCAAGATAAGATCGTGATCGGCCGCAAGCGCGCAGATTTTACGGAACGTGTTCATCCTTGCAGGGCCAGGGGCCGCTGCGGAGCGTTCGTCGATTCCAAGGTGGAGGTCGGATGTCAGGAGTATCCTCATAATCAACCGTTACCGGACTGTACGCCGGATTCGCCCGAGCGCATCCCGTGTTTTTTCTTTACTCCATATAAAGAATTTATTGAAATGTCCATACTTATTTTTTATCATATGCGTGATTTCAATCGGACATCGGCCCTGTCGCGTATCTCGAACTTTCGGTGAAGTCTTCCCCGCCGCCGGGGTTGTGCCGGTTGGTGCGTCGGCCGTCGTCGCGAAAATATTCCCGGTGAAACCACAATCGGTATGGGTAACATATTAATTGTCGATGATAATCCCTCGATTCTTAAATATATTGAGGACATCCTGGAGTCGAGCGGACATACCATCGTCAAATGCGCCGATGGTATGTCCGCGATCGATGCCTTTCACTCGGATTCGTTCGATCTGGTGGTTTCCGACCTCGCGATGCCCGGCATGGACGGCTTCGAACTGGTGTCGGAGATACGGATGCTCTACCCCGACATTCCCATCGTCATTATAACCGGCGTCGGTGGCGTCGACGAGGCGGTCACGGCGATTAAAAAAGGCGCCAGCGATTTCGTGATTAAACCGTTTCAGCCCCAGGAATTCAGGGTAAAGGTCGAACAGAACCTCGAACACTATCGCCTTAAAAAAGAGATAGAGCGGCTGAAGCGCGACCGCTCGGCCAGGGGAGGGGTCGCGATAGTAGGCGAGGGGCCCGCCATGAAGAAGCTCAGGGCCACGATGAAACAGGTGGCGAAATCGAACGCGCCGGTGATACTGTTCGGGGAAAGCGGAACGGGCAAGGAACTCGTCGCGCGGGCGATCCACGAGGAGAGCGAAAGGAGGGAGAAGCTGTTTCTGCCCGTTGACTGCAGCGCCCTGAGCGAGACGATCATCGAGTCGGAGCTTTTCGGGCACGTTCGCGGAGCCTTTACGGGCGCCGACAGGACGAAGAAGGGCCTCTTCGAGGAGGCGAACGGCGGCACGGTCTTCCTCGACGAGATCGGAAATCTCACCTGGCAGACCCAGAGCAAGCTATTGCGCTTTTTGCAGGAGCGCGAGATCAAGCCTGTCGGCTCGAGCAAGGTGATCAAGATCAATGTCCGCATCCTCAGCGCGACGAACGTAAACCTGCGCAAGGAGATAGAAAACGGCACGTTTCGCGAGGACCTGTTCTACCGCCTTTCGGGTATAGAGCTCGTCGTACCGCCCCTTCGCGACCGCGTGGACGACATCCCCCGCCTGGTGGAGCATTTTATACGAAAGTATTCGCGCGATCTTGGAAAGAGGATCGATTTTATCGCGGATGAGGCGCTCGAGATTCTCAAGCGGCGCAAATGGAGCGGCAACGTCCGCGAGCTCGAGCACCTCATTGAATATGCCCTGGTTCTTGAGAGCCAAAACAGGATCGAGGCAAGCACAATCCTGCACATCCTGCCGGAATGCAAGGAGGGGGCGTCCATACCGGCTTCGTTCGAGCCCGACCTATCGCGAGCGGTCGGTTTCTTTGAAAAGGAGCATATAGAGCGCGTTATCGGCCTTGCCCGGAACAACAAGGCCAAGGCCGCACGACTCCTCGGCATCAGCCGCAGCGTACTCTACGAGAAGATGAAAAAATACAATATCGAATAGGGCCGCATAAAACCGGAGTAATCCGGCTTCGGTCTCCGTGAATCCGGCGCGAAGTCAGAATTTTTCGATGAACGGACCGCGAATCCGCGCTATACTGGTTTTTGACTGATATTCGGATTTTATCGCACCGCCGGGGGATTGTCCGCCCGGGCCTTGCGGCGGCTATTATAATTTGGAGAGCGGGGTTGCGATCTATGGCGAGGTATAAAATCGACGGAGCGAAATTTCAGAGCGTCGAAGAGCTCAAAGAGGTCCTGTGGCCTCTGTATGAGGGAAAGATGACGCGAGAGGAGTTCGAAAAATACGTTGAGGAGAAGATGGAGGTCGCGGAGTAGGATCGTTACGCGAAAAGGAGCATCACCGCCTCGGTGAAACCTTCGGGCCCTGTTCCCCCGGTTATCATCGCGTCTATTTCCGTGCCGACTACGCCTCCATCCGGCTTCCTTACCAGCACCGGGCGGTTTACGGCATGGAGCATCGGCAGGTCGTTTTCGCTGTCGCCAATCCCGGTCGTCACGATGTCCGCTTCTCCCGCCGTCGACCGGAATGTTTCGCGTATCCTCCGCACCGCGCGGCCTTTATCGACCCCGGCGGCGCCGAAATGATAAAACCTCCCGCCACGGGTAATGCCGAGGCCGTCCTTCGCCAGGAGCAGGTTTGCCGCGTGCAGATCGACCGCGGACCCATCAGTCGTTACAAACGGGATGGTGAAGGAGCGCTCGCGGGCAAGGGCGGCGGCGTCGAGGCCGAGCTTCGTCCGTTCGGCTATCTCGTCGATGCTCATGTCGGAGAAAAGCCGCACGCTTTTGCCCGTCGCCCCTGCAAGCAGATGTACGCGCGCGGCCAGGTCGTTCACTCTCATGCCATGCGCTTCCAGGCGCGAGGGTCCGCCGGGCTTTCCCGGGAAAACAATCCCGCCGCCGTTCTCGCAGACAAAAGGCCAGTCGAGACCGAGTTCGTGGTGCAGGATTTCAATTTCGGCCGCGGTTTTGCTCGAAACCAGTATGAGCGGTACTCCGATTTCTTTTAATAACCGGATGCCCGGCAGTGATCGTTCGTAACCGTAGTCGTTGTGATCGAGAAGGGTGCCGTCCAGATCGGTGAACACGATATGAAAGGCGGATTTACTCATGGGCCTCGTCCCGTATCAGGATAAACTCCACGCGCCGGTTCCGCCGCCGATTTTCGGCGTTGGTGTTGGGCAGAAAGGCGGCGGTTTCCCCCATGCCCCTGAAGCTCAACCGCTCGCGGGCGATGCCCCTTGTTATCAGATGGTCCATAACCGCCTTGGCCCGCTCCTCGGAGAGCCGCAGGTTGTACTCCTCTTCGCCGATATCGTCCGTGTGGCCTTCTATTCGAATGCTGTAGGTACGATATCGGTTGAGGATGTCGGCCACCCGGCCGAGTATGGGGAAGGCCCTGGCGGTGAGCCCGGCGCTGTCGAACGCGAACTCGATATTACTGATTCGTATCCTGAGGCCCCGCTCGGTTACCATCACCAGTACGTCGATCGGGAGCCGCAGCCTCCTGCTTCTCGCGTGGTTCCCGGCGATATCCACCGCTTCCATCTCGATAAAATAATCCGCGGCCGATTCGACAACCTCTCCGGTTGCGCTCAGGCCGTCCCATTTTATCTCCGGGGCCGGATCGGTCTGCCCGCTGAACGATTTGAACAGGTCCCCGGCGTTCGAATAAATCAAAATTGACCAGCGAGCTATTCCGAAACCATCCGATGCCGACGGGTACAGTGTAAGAATGTCGTTCGTCCCGTCGCCATCGGGAGAAAAGAGCGAGGGCGAGAAACGCATCGAAAGTTCAGGAGGGGTGCCGTCGAAAATTATTTCCTTCGTGAACGACGAAGGGGCATTGCCGCTGTTGAATCGCGTGGCGAGGGTATAATAATACCGTCCGTCAGGGAGCGTCTTTCCCGCGGTGTCGGCGCCGTTCCATTTCACGACCCGCTCGAGCGCGGTGGTGCCCGAAAATCCCCGTACCATCTTGCGGTCGGCGTTTTCAATGGTAAGTTTCCATTCTTCCAGGCCCGAGATGGACGAAAGCAGCAGGAGGAAGGCGAGCTCCCGATGAATGGCGGGCGAGAAAATGCGCAGGGAGGCGGTAGCGTCGGCCGTCTCGTAGCGACGGGTGAGGGTGATCTCGTCGATCGATCCTCTGGCGATATTACCGGCTTTATCAATGCATTCTATTACGTATGAATAAAGCCCTTCCGGGGCCTCCGCGCCGTCATCGGTGGTGCCGTTCCATATTATTTTCCGGGGAACTTCCATGCCGGTCCAGCGGTACTGTTTTATCGTGTTCCCCGCCGCGCTCCTGAATTCCGCGGTCCATACGTCATCCGGTTCGGTCACGATATTCTGCGCTATGGCAAGGGTGTCTTTATTGCGGTCGTCATTGGGCGAGAACAGGAGGTCGTCGCTTTTAAGTTCGACGGAGGGGGCCGTCGTGTCGACATGGGCGACACCGGTGCGCGCCGAGGAGATGTTGTCGCGCTCGTCCCATACGATAAACGAATACCGATAGCGGCCGTCGCCCACCACCCGCCCTCTGGCGTCGGTGCCGTCCCACAGCACCGATTGCGGCACTACGGTGGATTCCTTCTTCTGCACTATCTTTTTGATAAAGGTGTTCGGCGTCAGTCTTTCTTCCATATCGCGGTCGGAAAGCCGGTACTCGCGGACAACGCCGCCATCAGGGTTCAATATCTGCAGACGCCATCCCCTGATCCGGCTGGCGTCGCGGACGGTTGTCGTGAAGATGACGTAGTCCTGCCTTCCGTCGTAGTTCGGGGAGATGTGCGTCTCGGCGGGCGCGATCGTGATGAAAGGGGGTTCGCGGTCGAGCGCGCCGTAATTCATGGTGAGTCCCAGGAAATGCGAAAGTCCTTCGCTTCGGTGATAGCCGAGGGAGTAGTCGAGCCGGGCGTCGAATTCGCTGCGGGAGAGCCGCCATCCCGCACCGAGGCTTATCGCGTTATGTCCGTATGCGCCGGGCACCGTGCAGCCCGCCCGTAGCGCGTAACTGTCATAAAGCCACGATTCCAACCCGAATTTTACCGGGTAGCCGCCGGCCTCTTTAATCGCGGCGATCTCGTTCAGAAATGCGATGCTATGGCGCGCCCCACGATAGAAGGTTAAACCGTACCCCGCGGAGGCCATGCCGAGGTCGGAGGATTTTTTTTTGCCGCCGAAAGGGACGCCCGCCCTGCCAGCGACGCCAAGTGAGGGATGGAAAATGCCGAGCCCTCCGCCGAGGGCGTGCGAGAATCCTGTCGCATACCTGGCTCCGAGGCCGGCGCCAATGAAATGACCGGAGCCGTCCGGTGTGGTCCCGTGGAGCATGTCGAGGGCGGCCCCAACCGAGAGACGGTCGGTAAATTCCTTCGCACCGCCGATCGACAGGAAGCGCGCCGTGCGCAGGGTCCCCGGTCGTGACGTCGTGGAGATCGAGTTAAACGACATTCCGAAGGTGCCGTAGGATGAGGGGTAGGCCGCGGCGAGCCCGGTGTTGTTGTAGTCCCCGCCGATGCTTCCATGCCCCAGGAGCATTTCGAAACGCTCCAGCGGCGCTATCGACGCGGGGTTCAGGAAGAACGAGTTAACGCCGGCGTCCGAAACACCGGTCCCGCCGCGCCCGAGTGACGCTGCCGAGCCGCCGGGCAGCAATATGTGCCTGCCGTCGCGCCCGTCAGCCCCCGTGGTTTTCCACAGCAGAAGGATGATCGTCAGGGATGTAGCGAGTATTCGTGGCATCTTCATCATTTGATATTTGCAATAATACGAGGCCAAGCGCCGGTTCGTCCAGCGGTTTTATCGGCATGTGGCGTTTTTCCGCGGATTGCCGCGTACATATAGTCATTTGGCTCTTTGCCTTTCGCCACCGCCGATCGGTTGGATGGATTTAGCGCGGGCGATCGACACATTGGGGCGGAATCGGCATGCCAAAAAAACCATAATACAGAATGTTTTTGATATAAAAACAAAAAGCCTTCAAAATTTAATAAAAATATAAATAAATTATAGTAAATAATTTGACTTATTTTTTTCGCACTTTCTACTATACATCAGGCTATTGGTGCGGTATCAAAACATCATGGTCGGATCGGTTTTGTCGGGCAAAAATGAGTACAAATATCGGTGATTTGTCAAACAGTGATATGATGAACGGTGGTGCCGGGTGAGGACCTGTTTGCGGGAGAGACACGGGGATGAGCCAGGAAGGCAAAAAAACAAGGCTTGATGAAATCAAAAGGCTTTTCCCCGAAAAATTTCTTCACGAGGAGAAGGTTTTCAGTCGCATCAACCGCGGGGACCGTATTTTTATAGGGACCGGCTGCGGCGAACCGCAGCATCTGGTCAATGCCCTCGTCAACTACGCGGCGTCGTATCCAAAGGCGTTTTTCGACGCGGAAGTGATTCACGTCTGGACCATGGGAGTCGCCCCTTACGCGGACGTAAAATTCAAGGCCAACTTCAGGCATAATTCCTTTTTCGTGGGAGATAATACGCGTGACGCCGTGAACACCGGCCTCGCGGATTATACGCCCATTTTCCTTTCGGAGGTTCCGGATCTCATCAACCGCAAACTGGTTGAGATCGACGTGGCGCTGATACAGACTTCGCTCCCCGACGATCACGGCTACCTTAGCCTTGGAATCAGCGTCGACATCGTAAAAGCGGCGGTCGAAAACGCGCACCTCGTCATCGCACAGGTGAACTCTTCCATGCCGCGGGTTCATGGCGACGGCTTTCTCCATATCGACGACATCGATTATGTCATCCCGTACGACGAGCCTCTCCTGGAGTTCACCTCGAAGGTCCCCGACGACATCGCCGACCGCATAGGCGGGCACGTCGCGAGGATCGTTCAAGATGGCGATACGATCCAGGTCGGCTACGGCGGCACCCCCAACGCGGTGCTCTCCAATCTGAAGAACAAGAAACACCTCGGCGTGCACACGGAGCTTCTGTCCGACGGGATCGTCGAGCTTATTAAATGCGGCGCCGTCGACAATTCAAACAAGAGCATCGACCGCGGCAAGACGGTGGCATCCTTCTGCATGGGGCATGCCGACACCTACAAATTCCTACACGACAATCCGGGCGTTGAGTTCCGCTCCATTGAATACACCAACAATCCCATGACGATCGCCGGCATCAAAAACATGACGGCGATCAATGCGTCCCTGCAGATCGATCTGACCGGGCAGGCGACGGCAGAGTCCATCGGCAGAATGTTCTACAGCGGCATCGGCGGGCAGGCCGATTTTATGCGCGGCGCGGCGCTCGCTCCCGGGGGCAAGACCATCCTCACGATGCGGTCCAGTTCGAACGACGGCGAGTTGTCGAGGATAGTGCCGTTCCTCGGAGAGGGTGCGGGCGTCACCCTGGGCCGGGGAGACGTGCACTACGTGGTTACCGAATACGGCATAGCCTACCTGCACGGAAAGAACATCCGCGAGCGTGCCATGGACCTTATCGCCATCGCCCACCCCAAGTTCAGACCGTGGCTGATCGTAGAGGCCAAAAAGGCGGGTCTCATCTACAAAGACCAGGCGTTCATCCCCGGCAAAAAGGGTGAATATCCCGAAACGCTGGAGGTATACCGGACCACCAGGGCTGGTCTGAAGCTTCTGCTTCGGCCCGTGCGAATCAGCGACGAGCCGCTGCTCAAGGATTTTTTCTATTCACTTTCGGACAGGAGCATTTACCGGCGTTTCATCTCCACGCGCAAGGACATGCACCATGAGCGGCTGCAGGAATTCGTGATAATCGACTACACGCGGGAGATGGTGATCCTGGCCGTGGTCGAGCAGATCCAGAAAGATCGCGTTGTCGGGATCGCGCAGTACGGTAAGCAGGAATTCGCCCACACCGCCGAGGTCGCCGTGGTTATAAGCGATGACTTTCAGAACAAGGGCGTTGGCACGGAGCTTTTATCTTTTGTAACGTACCTTGCAAGAAAAGAGGGCCTTTTGGGATTCACCGCGGAGGTGCTGGTGGAGAACAGGCCCATGCTCCATCTTTTCGAAAAGATGGGCTTCATTATAGAAAAGAGAAGTAGCGAGGGAGTATATGAGTTAAAGATGCAATTCAGAGGGGAGACGCTATGAAGGAAGAATCAAACATAAATCTGTTGTTCGAGCCCGGATCGATCGCCGTCATAGGCGCCTCGTCCAAGCCTGGGAAAATCGGTTTCAGCGTTATCCGCAACCTCAAACAGGGCGGGTTCAAAGGAAAGATATATCCCATCAATCCGCAGGGCGGAGAGATCCTTGGCGAGCAGGTGTTTAACAGCGTCAAAGACATCCCCGGAGACGTGGATGTCGCGTCGATTATAGTCCCGGCGAAACTCGCCTTCGAAGCCGTGAAGGAATGCGCCGACAAGGGTGTAAAACACATTCAGATCATCACCTCGGGCTTTTCGGAAGTGGGCGAAGTCGAGCTCGAGCACAAGATTGTCGATTACGCGAAATCGAAGGGCTCCCGCATTCTGGGTCCCAATATCTTCGGTGTTTTCTCGGCGATCTCCAATTTCAACTCGACCTTCTCCGCCACCGAAATCGCCTGCGGGCACGTGGCCATTCTTACCCAGTCCGGCGCCCTCGGCATTGCCATGATCGGCAAGACCGCCGTCAACAACATCGGCCTTTCCGCAATCGTTTCGACCGGCAACAAGGCCGACATCGACGAGGCCGATTGCCTCGAATATGTCGTCAAGAGCGAGCTGACCAAGGTAATTTTAATGTACGTTGAGGGCATCAAGGGCGGTGAGCGCTTTATCGAGGCCCTCGGCGCGGCGACCCGGGTGAAGCCGGTTATCGTCCT
This sequence comes from Spirochaetota bacterium, assembly GCA_035477215.1. Classification (NCBI taxonomy): domain Bacteria; kingdom Pseudomonadati; phylum Spirochaetota; species Spirochaetota bacterium. The sequence goes on from DATIKU010000049.1 coordinate 65,753, forward strand.
CAAATCGGGCCGTTCGAAGAGGGGGGCCGCGGCCGCCGCCTCGCACACCGGTTCGCTCGCCGGCGCCGATGAGATAACCGACGCCATCCTCAAACAGTGCGGCGCGCTCCGCGCTGAAAGCCTGCAGGAGGCCTTCAACTGGTGCAAGTTCCTTTCCAGCGCCCCGGAACCCAGGGGAAACCGCGGCGTCATCGTCACCAACGGCGGCGGTATCGGCGTTATGGCGACCGACGCGTGTGAGAAGTACGGCGTCGAGCTCTATGACGACCAGGCCGTCCTGAAAGATGTATTCGCCTGCGCAACTCCGGAATTTGGTTCTCTCAAAAACCCGATCGACATAACCGGCGGCGCGAACTCGGCCGCGTACGACCTCGCGCTTTCCGCTCCGGCCGTAAGCGATAAAATGGACGCCACCATGGCGCTCTACTGCGAGACGGCGACATTCGACTCCGAGAACCTGGCGCCGATGATCCGTAACACCTACAAAAAGCACATGGAAACCGGCACGCCGGTTGTGTACGCAATCGTCGGCGGATCGGCCGTAGAGAACGCCATAGTTACCCTTAACAAGGAAAACGTGCCCGTATACGCCGACCCGTATGACGCCATCTCGTGCATGGGCGCCTTGTACCGGCACTACGGCCACAACAAATCCCGCGACAACTCGGTCAGCGAGTCCGGCATCGACCTTGCCGCCATCGAAAAGGTGATCGACAAGGCGCTCGCCGACGGACGCACCTTCCTCCTCGCCAACGAGGGCCAGAACGTCATGACGGCGGCGGGCATCATGATCCCCGGCGCGGCGATCGCGAAATCGATCGATGACGCGGTAAGGTGCGCCGAGAAGACCGGTTACCCCGTCGTCATGAAGGTCGTTTCCCGCGACATCCTCCACAAGAGCGACGCGGGCGGCGTGGCGCTCAATATCGAGAACAAGGACGAGGTAGTCGACGCCTATGAAGCGATCATGCGCAACTGCAGGGCCTACAAGTCCGACGCGGTGATCGACGGCATCGAGGTCTGCGAGATGGTGAAAAAGGGAACCGAGATCATCATCGGCGCCCGTAAGGATCCGCAGATGGGCCCAATCGTCATGGCCGGCATGGGCGGCATCTATGTCGAAGTGATGAAGGACGTCGCCTTCCGCTCGGCGGCCCTCAACAGGAACGAGGCCCTCAAGATGATAGCGGAGACAAGGTCGTACGCGCTGCTGCTCGGCGCGCGCGGCGAAGACCAGAAGGACATTGACGTTGTGGTCGACTCCGTCATCAAGGCGGCGACGATCATCCGGAAGGTTCCGAGGATATCCGATATCGAGATCAATCCGATCGTCGTTTACGAGAAGGGCAGTGGAGTCAAGGCGGTCGATGTGCGAATTCTGATTACGAAGTAAGACTACTTGAAGACCGGTGAAGACAAGGCGTCGCGGCCGGTCGCGTGTATTGCCGGCGGGAGGTGTAATAGCTTGACATGGTATATTTCGATGATAATATTGAATTGTGGAAATTATTTTGAATTTAACGTGCAGAGAAGGGGTGGTCTATGGACAAGATAGTGATTTCATCGTCAAGGGAGAGCGCCGGCAAGACCAGCATTATAGTGGGCCTGGCGAAGGCCATGGGCAAGACCTGCGGTTACATCAAACCTTTCGGTGACCGGCTGCTGTACCGTAAAAAGAGGTTGTGGGACTACGACGCCGCCCTTGTTACGCAGGTGCTCGGCCTCCACGAGAACCCGGAGGATATCACCATCGGCTTCGAGCATTCCAAGCTGCGCTACATGTACGACGAAGTGCGCATCGGGGAAAAGGTAAAGGAGCTCGTCGCCAACACCGGTAAGAACAAGGACCTTCTTTTCGTGGAAGGCGGGAAAGACCTCTCGTACGGGGTTTCAGTGCACCTGGATGCGGTGTCGCTCGCGCAGAACATCGGCGGGAAGCTGATCGTGGTGGTGAGCGGGAACGACGATTCGATCGTCGACGACATCATGTTCATAAAGAATTATGTCGGCCTCGGTAAGGTTGAATTCGGCGGGGCCATCATCAACAAGGTACACGATCTCGAGGACTTCAGCGCGACCTATCTGCCCGCCATCGCGAAGACCGGCGTCAAGGTGCTCGGCATCGTTCCGATGCAGCCTGATTTAAAGAACTTCACCGTCGGCTATCTTTCGGAGTGCCTGTTCGCGAAGGTGATTGCGGGAGAGGGCGGGTTGAACAATGTCGTAAAGACAATTTTCGTGGGCGCCATGTCAACGAATGAAGCGATTCGCAGTCCGCTCTTCAACAAGGAAAACCGCCTTGTCGTTACCAGCGGTGACCGCAGCGATATGGTGCTGGCCGCGCTCGACAAGAGCACCATCGGTATACTGCTTACCAATAATATCCTGCCGCCTTCGAGCATTATCTCAAAAGCGTCCGAGTTGAACATACCGCTGCTTCTGGTGCCATCCGACACCTACCAGGTGGCGCGGCAGATAGATGCCATGGAGCCGCTGCTTACCAGGGACAATACCGCCAACATCAATTTGCTTGCAGAGCTTGTAAAGAAGAACGTGAAGTTAAAGGAAATCTGATCAATTACACCCGGGGGCGCGCAGCGGCGTGTTTCCGGGGTATGTCTGCCGCGGTTCTCCCGGTTTCCGTATCACTTTCTCCTCATGCCCGGGCGCTTTCACCCTCCATCACGCCCGGCGGCATTTCATCCGGCGGACATATATCTGGTCTTTATGAAATACGCGAAGTTTTCGGCCGCTCCCTCCGGAAGCGGCGGCCCGGAAGCACGCGTGATGACCGATGGAATGCTCTCGCAGGATGTTATGGTGATTTCCGCGCAGTTGTCCATGATGAAGGCTCCGGTGTCGGACGAAACCAGTACCGGGTGCGGCAATACATCAACCTGGTATGTTTTTTTCATTAGGATGCCCAGGAAGTGGCAGGTGCGCCAGAGCAGTGCCACCTCCTTTTCCAGGGAATGCTCTCCAACGCGGGGAATTCCGTTTTCGCACCCCGTCATTCCCGTCCCTTCTATTTTCGACAGCAGGTATACTCCCTTCCGAGAAACCACCAGGTACTCTATGTGGAACAACTCGACCGTGGTGTTGACCAGCACCAGGCATGAGTCGTCGAGACGCCGGAGCGATTCAATCACGCGCCGGTCGAGCTCACGCAGGCGTTCATAGCCCGGCCTGTCGAAGATTCGCTTCCACGCGTACGGATCCATCCTGAAATACATGTAGGCGATAATGAGGCACAAAACGACCGCGAGCGTGATGGTTGAAAAGACGGTCCACCTGGTTGTCGAGAACAGGAAGACGAGCAGCACCACCAGCGCGCCGGAAAGGGAGAGTATCGCAAGCCGTTTCGCGCCGGCGTCGGCGTTTTCGGCCATCATTTTACCTTCAATATATGCCATTGACTGCGTTCTCCGTTCTCGCGTTTGGCATGCCTTTCCTGGCGTCGTGTTTCGTCTGCGGATTGCGGATTCGTACTCTTTCCATGCTGCCCGATAATGGCATGTGCTTTTCTTGTCGTCCACCAATAAAAAAAACGAGTGCCGCGGCGCAGGTCTCCGCGGCACTCGTTGATCAGGTAAGGGCCCGGACGGGATCGTTCGCATGAGGCCGGGAGCGTCGCGGCACCATGCTGCCTCCCCCCGGTTGATCGATCAATGCGCATTTCCCATGGTCTCCCGCACTTCCCTGGCTATACATTCGGGAGAATCGCAGGGGAAGACCGGTTCTTCCTGTTCGTATGCCTTCTTCCAGTTCTTGCTGATGTATACGAGAGCGGTGAGTATCAGGGCGGCCGAGAGTCCCCATGAGGCGCCGCGGACCGCGAGGATAGCCCCCGCGACGCCCGCGATGCCGAGGTCGTTGAAGGCACGCGACTTCAGTACACCCACGCGCACGCTGACATACCCCTGGATCAGCATGGTGGATGCGAGCCCGACGCCCAGTATCGGCTTGACCGTCGAGACGATGGGGGCGAAGAAATAACCGGCGAACGTTCCCCAGCGGAAGGATCCCGCTCCGCTGTTTATCGACTCCATGGCCTTGGGGCCGTGCTTGTATCGTTCACATACCACCACCTGCATGGCTGCCCAGATGGGACCGCACATCGAAATGTCAGGGCCGGCCACGCTCATTACGAGGTTGCGGCCGCCGAAGATGATATGGGACCTGTTGGGGTTGTAGTTGACGTTCTCGTCCGGACGGTATTTCTGAGCGTCGTCAAGCAGCGCCTGGCTCTGGATAACGTCTCCGAACACGACGATGTACGCGCTTATCACCATCGGTATGCCCGAGAGGAACATTTCTAGCGGTGGGAAGGGTATGGAGCCCAGTATCGTGAAATCCCTCCACAGTGTCGAGAAATCAGGGGAGGTGAAAATGTTGCCGTCATAGGTCGGCCAGGGGATTTCGCCAAACAGCGGTCCCAGGATGACGGCGAGCGCGAGCGCGGGCATCATGCCGAGGTTCCCGAGATAGTAGGCCCATCGGTGTTTACGGCGAAAGGACTTGAAGCTTTCGGAGAAAATGAGGTAGAAGGCCAGCCCCACACATACGCTGATTGTAATCGGGCTGGTGCTGAAGCTCCGTATACCCTGTTTCGCGGGATCGAAGATGAGCATCACGGCGGCAAATCCCGCGCCTATAAGGATGGCCGACTGCACCGCATTCGGTATGAGGGCGATGAACCGCCTGGCGAGGCCTGTGAGGCCAAGCACGATGCAGAAGACGCCGAATGTCATCTCGAAGGCGATGAGGGCCTGCATTCGCTCGACGCCCATGGGGAAGGTCTCGCAGTAGGCAATCAGGAGCGGTATGGCCGGAGTCACCCAGCCGGGTACAACGGGATCACCGAAGGTGACATGCGCCAGGTACAACGCCCCGTTAAGAATGACGATGGCCAGTGCGACCTCGAAGGACATGCCGAGCTTGGCGGTGAGCACCGTGATGATAGAGAGGCATACGGTGCACATCAGAAGACCCTGCGCAAAATCGGCCCATTCGAATCGATAATGAATAAACGGCACTCTCAGCATCAGCGGGCCCAGGGGTATGCCGGGCTGGACCGCACCGAACTCTCTCTTGATGCTCATACTCAATCCTCCTCCTCCTGTCTATTTATCATGTCTTTCAGGTCGTGTGAGTGAGACCGCTCCCCGGACATTTTTAATACGAGTTTTTCCGTTCATTAACGGAGCGCTTCTCAGCGGATATCACCGCCTTATTGTTTATACCTCTCTTGAAAACGTTTCGAGAGCTCTTCCCGAAAATCCGGATGCGCGATCGCGATCAGTGCCTCAGCCCTCTGCTTCACCGTCCTTCCATACAGCTCGGCGATTCCGTACTCGGTAACGATAAAGTGAATATCGGTTCGGGGGGTAGTCACCGCCGCGCCTTCGTCTATTAGGGGCACTATTTTGGATATTTTTCCACCCGAGGCTGTCGAGTGGAAGGCGAGGATCGATCGTCCTCCCCTGGACCAGGCGGCGCCGCGTACGAAATCCCCCTGGCCTCCCGATCCGCTGAACTGTCGGTAACCGATGGTGTCGGAAACGGCCTGCCCGAGAAGGTCGACCTGCAGCGCCGAATTGATTGAAACCATGTTGTCGTTTCGCGCTATGATGGCGGGATTGTTGGTGTAGTCGACGGGATACATTTCCACCATGGGATTGTTGTTCACGAAGCGGTAGAGCTTTTCGCTGCCCATGAAGAAGGTGGCGATCATTTTGCCGGGGTGGAAATTTTTCCGGGCGCAGGTTATGACGCCGGAATTGACCAGATCCACCACTCCGTCCGCGAACATCTCGGTATGTATTCCGAGGTCCTTCTTGTGTTTCAGGAAACAGAGCACCGCGTCGGGTACGGCGCCGATGCCGAGCTGCAGGCAGTCGCCGTCGCGGATGAGCTCCGCGCAGAACTTTCCGATCTTTTCGTCGTTCGCGGTAATTTTGGGAGGCGAGAGAATGATCGGTTTCGAATCGGTCTCGACGATACAGTCGACCTTGGATACATGGATGAAGGAGTTCCCGAGCGTTCGCGGCATGTGCGGGCTTACCTCTGCGATAACCAGTTTCGAGTTCTCGGCGGCGGGCTTGGTGTAGTCGACCGAGATGCCGTAGGAACAGAAACCATGCTCGTCGGGTGCGGAGAGCATGCAAAGCGTTACGTCCACCGGCAGTATCTTCTCCGCGAAAAGGCGCGGGATCTGGCTGAAGTGACAGGGGGTGAATACCGCTCTCGCCTGGTTGATGGATTCCCGGCTGGAGGTGCCGGCGAACAGCGAGTTGTGAAGGAAATGATTGCCGTTTTCGGTGCGGCAATACTCAGAAGGGCCCATCGCCACCATGTGAACGATCTCGACCTTGTTATAAGCATCGCGGTTATCCATCATGGCCCGCAGCAGCACCTCCGGTGAGCCGCTGGCATGCCCCACGACCACGCGGTCGCCGGATTTTATACGGCGCACGGCCTCGGCCGCCGTTGTCAGTTTGCCCCTGTAAACATTCTTCCAGTCCATTGCGCCTCCTCTATCGTTTCAGCCGGATGTGCCGCTTGTCAAGGCCGGCCACGGTGCATATCATCAATAAACTGCCTCGCGTCCTCTTCGCAGGTCAGGATCCTGACGGTCCGACCCTCCGATGAGGGTCTGTCGGCGCATGCCGTTTTGCATCCGGTGACGACCAGTATAATGTCGGCGTTCTCATCATCCCAGCGCGTCAGCGTCGCGCCGTGCGGCAGGTTTCGGCGGATGTACCCGACCGCCTCGACGCGATCGTACCGTGGGTTGCATCCGCCGCAGTACTTGATCCCGATTCTGTGTATTATGGCGCTTAATCCTCTATGCCGCAAAGATGTTTGGCGAGCTTCTGCTTCTGCTTCAGGTTGACCTGCCTGGCGATCATGATGCGCTGGGCCTGCGGGGAACCCGCGCCGTGCATCGATTCGGTCAGGTATCCGACCGCCGCCGTGCCCATCGTGATGTTTTCGATGAGCCGGAGGATACGGCAGCGGTTCTCGGTCGGGACGTCCGCTCTGCCCGCGTAGTACTTGTTGAGCCAGTTCCCGACGAGCGGCGACTTGAAGTCTTTCTCCGAAGGGAGAGTCACCATGAGACCGCCGGCGATGTCCTGCGCCAGGCGCGCGATCTCATAGGGGAAGCGCGTGATGTTCTGCTTGTGAACGTTGGCGAGCAGGGTGTTGACGTAATACGTGCCGGATGGCTCTTTGTGTCCCTCGGACGCGCAGGCGATGCAGCCGCAATAAAGGGTCTCGTTGAGATGGTTCATCTCGATGATCTTGTCTTTTACATGGGAGGCCTTCTCCGCGCCGTTGTACTCGGCCGCGGTCTGGGCGGCACCGATGAGGACATCGCCAACACCGACCTTGCACGCGTAGCTCTGGCGGTGGTACGAGGCGAACTGCTCGACGAGCTGCCCGGAGAAATCGTATTCCCTGTACATGAAGACCCGCTCCCATGGAACGAACACGTTATCGAAGACCACCAGGGCCTCGTGTCCGCCGAATAACTGGTTTCCCCTGTCGACGCCACCCTCCTCGAGCTTGCGGGTGTCGCACGACTGGCGGCCCATGATATAAGTGATCCCCTTCGCGTCCGAGGGCAGGGCGAATGATATCGCGAAGTCTTTATCTTCCTCCCTCATGGAGATGGTCGGCATCACGATGATCTCGTGCGAGTTTACCGCACCGGTCTGGTGCGCCTTCGCGCCGCGCACCACTATGCCGTCCTTTCTTTCCTCGACGACATGCAAAAAGAGGTCGGGGTCGGCCTGCTGATGGGGGGGCAGTCCCCTGTTTCCCTTCGGATCGGTCATGGCCCCGTCGCACACCAGGTCGTTGTTCTGGACATATTCGAGATATTTGAGAAAGCGCTTGTTGTATTGCGTACCGTATTTTTTGTCGATATCGTAGGTGACCATCGAGAGGGCGTTCATCGCGTCCATCCCCACGCACCGCTGAAAGCAGCATCCGGTGAGCGAGCCGAGCAGCCGGCCCATCTTGCTCTTCTTAACCAGGTCTTCCGTGCTCTGGTGTATGTGGCAGAACCGGTTGATCTTCTTTCCGGTGATGTGCGATGTCGCGGTCATGAGGTCTTCATATTCGGGCATGTGCGCCAGTTTGTAGGTCATGGCCACGGCGTTCATTGACGGGCGAATGATGGGGTCGTCGACCACGTTTTTCACCCTCTCGCCGAACATATATACAACCAGATTGAGTTTTCTAAGGCTCTCTTCGTATTCCTCCGCCGTTTTCAGGGCCATTTTTTCGTTCTTCATGCTTGGCTCTCCTCATAATGATTTTGATCGTTTCAACCGCCTGGATCCCGCTTGAGTCCGTTCCAGTACTCCCGGAATCCTTCCGCCAATATCGCGGTGAGGTTTGTTGGCTTACGGGGGTACTGCAAAAGCTCAGGCCCCTTCCCGGAAACGCCGTTATCGGCGGGCGGAAAAAGGCGCACAATGGTGCGGAGTATTCCCCGTCTCCACGCCATTGTGGAGGATTATAATCAGTCGTTATCTCCTACAGTTCGTACAGTTTCGGCGCCAGTGGCTTGTTGCTCCAGTATTTCGGATCGTGCGAAGGAACGATCTCGACGTTCGGTCCCATCCACTTCATCACCTTGAACATGTAAAGCGCCTGGCTCGACTGCGGAATGTCCCATGCGAGTCCGGGAGGAATGGCCTCATACATATTCTCAAGCGTGTACTCGGCATCTGCGCACAGGATGGTCACCGCACCGTTGCTCTGTTTGACCATCAGTGACTGGTGGCCGGGAGTGTGCCCCGGAGTCGGGAAGAGCACAACCGACTGGTCGCCGAACAGGTCGTGTACGCCGTCGACGGTCTTAATATTCAGCTTGTTCATTTTCGCAAAATCACCCGGAATATATGCTGTCGTGACACCGGTGGCTTTGTTTTTCGCCATTTCGTCTTTGATGACCTGCAGCTCCTTCTTCTGGAAGTACAGCGGCACGCCGGTACCTACGAAATTATCGATGGCGCCGGCATGGTCCAGGTGGCCGTGACTCAAGATGACGGCCTTGAGGTCTTTGGGGCGGATGCCGAGCGCCTTGTCGATTTGGATCTTGAATTCCTCGAAATCCTTCATTACCGGGGTGTAGGCCTTGACTATCGGCGCGGTCCAGTATCCCACCGGGTCTTTCGCCACCATGGCATTGTTTCCCGTATCAAAAGCCACCCAGTCCTTGCCGTGACGGATCATGAAAAAGGTCACCGGAATATCCATGGGCGTGCCAACGCGGGTGTCTTTCAGCATGTACTGGGTCTGGGTTTTGAGTATTCCGCACTTGAAGGCGTACACGTCGGCAAGGCCCGACTTCGAGACCCTCGGTTGCGTCGCGGGAGCGGCGGCGAACGCGGCACCGGCCTTTCCCATCATCGTCTCGAGGAGCGGCACGGAAGCGACCACGGCAAGGCTCTTCCCCATGTGGCGTAAGAAGTCCCGCCGGTCTAGCTCGCTGCCGGAAGCGGCCTGGTCGATGAACGTTCCGCTCGCGTCGTTTCTGGATTCCTGCGGCTCAAGAGTTTTACTGTTCATAATTCGCTCCTTTTTGTAAAATTTTTCTGCGCTCTTTCGTCGGGCAAGAGCGCAGATGCACGAACTGAAATAACCCCGGGGCGTTACAGTGAATACGAAGCCCCGAACGTCGCCCACCAGCGATACGTGTCTTTTATGTTCCCGGTAAAGGCGTTGTTGTTGAAATCACTGGATGGAATATACGCGAAATTAATACTGCCGTTAAATGATACACCGCTCGCGCTCGTGGAAAGCTTCGCGGACGCGACCACATCGCTGATTCCCTTCATCTCCATCGAGTTCCAGTCGAAATACGCAGCTGAGAGTCCCAGTCCCAGTGAGCTTCCATCTACCAGCTTGAAGGATTGCCCCAGGGAAAGTTTGACATAATGGTTTTTTCCGCGCTCGCCGTTGACCGTAACGTCCTTGTCCACGAAATAATCATAGGCGTACGAGATGGTGGGATTCAACGGAATTGCCAGAATTGTAGCCGACGCTGTCCCCTCCCACCAGTCCCATTTATAGCCGAGCTTATCGTCGCTGTTGTAAAACCAGTAATACCAGCCGCTCACTCCTATTGCAACCACCTTCTCGACGGTGTACGCATATGCCACATTCCAGTGTGCGCCATTGTAGGCCACATTGCCCTGTTCCCGTCCGGTGTCATTCATGCCGGTGCCGTCTCCCAGCGTTTCCGAGCCGTACTGACCCATATACATCAGGCTTAATCCCGTTTTTCCGATGCCGAAATACACATAGGGGAAAAACACACCATTGCCCGCTCCAAAGAAATCCAGACCCCTCCAGAAATAATTATTCCAGAACTCGACGCCCGCGGTGATTCCCAGGGGAGTTGTCTCCTGCGCATGTACGGCACGCGAAGAGCCAAGCGCGCCTATGATGATGCAGGCGCTTAAAAGGACTGCCATTGATTTTCGCATCCATACCTCCATAAAGCAATTTTTATTATTTTAGCCAGCAGCAACTCTTCCAGCGTTGGTGCGCGTGCGATTTGGAATTATTGCCCTGCTTACCTAATAGCAAGTTCCGTGCCAGCCGGTAATGATGCCGGAAAGAAGGATGTATATGTTTTCCGGAAGGGAGAGAGGTCAAAAGGGCCCCCAGTGTGCGCCGTGGGACGTTATCATCATAGGTGGCGAGCTTAAACCCGGCCGTTTGCGCAGGATTGTTCAGCAATCTCCAGCAGTCGCGTTCAGGCGGCGACGCGCTTGGGCTTGTTTCACGCAGGTACGCTCCGGCGCTTGTTTTGTATTGGATTGAGACGATTGATATTGTTGCAAAAATGCATCAATTCGGGGTCTTTCAAATATTACCGGGCGAAATAGGGCATGCCATCTGTTAAAATCTTAATAATGGGCTTTGAAATAGTGATTTCTGCCATTTGCCGGGTGTTTGTGGAATTTTGAAAACAAATCAAAATTCTTAATGGAGCTCGTCTGTGCATTTAGCCCCGGCCATTGATTTTAAACGTTGAAAAATCCGGCAGTGTTCAAGGAAGTGTGGGATTGTTAACGTACATGCATGAAGTACATGGAGATGAAAGGGAAACTCTTGTTGCATTCAAGCAACAAGAGTTTCCCGAATGCAACAAATCTTACGGAAGCTGTTTCTTCTTATCGGTTTCTTCTTCTCCGCTGATTCCCTTCTTGAATTCCCGTATGCCGCCGGCGATATCCTTCGCGAGGCGCGGAATCTTTCCCGCACCGAAGATCAGAAGAAGGATGCAAAAAATGATCACAAGTTCCCAGATTCCTGGCATTCCCATAGCATCCTCCAAGAGAGTGTACGTAAAATAAGCCTTCATCATGTACGCCAAATACATGCCTCGTTCCACCACCGGCGTCTGTCCGATACAACCCTCTTCCCTGATGATTGCCGAACCGGCTGGCGGAACCGGCACAGGTAGTATAAAGCAAGTCCCGTGCCAGTCGGCCGGTTCCTGTGCGTATTCATACGCGCCGAAAGCAATGGTGCTTCTTGTGCACCACCTTGCACCGCGCCGCCGTAGGTCACCGGGAGATTTTGTCCGTATGGGATATGCCGTATCTGGCGGCCTTCCTGACGATGGTCGACGCGTCGATCTTCAGCTCCCTGGCCATTTCCCGTGTGGTCTTGTACGAGGCGTACGCCTTCTCCAGAAGCTGTTTTTCCACGCTCATCACCGCGTCGTTCAGGGGCATCAGGGATGTTACCAGCACCCGGGCGATATTCCCGGACGTGCCATTGCCCAAAATCAACGGAATATCATCCTTGGTTATCTCGTCCCCGGATGCCATGACCATCATGCGCTCTACAAGATTTTTAAGCTCCCGGATGTTGCCGGGCCAGTCGTAGCCCATGCAAATATCGATTACTTCGGGGGCTATCCTCCGTGTCATGGTGTGGTTTTTATTCAGCATCGAAACGAAATGCGCGATCAGGTAAGGGATATCCTCCTTCCGTTCCCGCAGAGGTGGGATATTCAAAGGCACTACGTTAAGTCGATAATAGAGATCCTCCCGGAACTCCTGCTGGTGTACCATTTCGAGTATACCCCTGTTCGTGGCGGCGATGACTCGCACATCCAGGCGATGGGGCTTGTGTCCGCCCACGCGGGTGATCTCCTTGGACTCGAGGACGCGCAGCAGTTTGGCCTGGAGATTGAACGGCATTTCGGCGATTTCGTCCAAAAAAATCGACCCGCCGTTGGCAATCTCGAAGTATCCTGGCTTTCCGCCTTTTCTGGCCCCGGTAAACGCCCCGGTCTCATAGCCGAAGAGTTCGGATTCGATAAGGTTTTCCGGAATTGCCCCACAGTTCACTTTAATGAGTGGTTTCCCGGCCCGGGTGCTGTGATTGTGTATATATTCCGCGATGAGTTCCTTGCCGGTACCGGTCTCGCCCGTTATGAGCACCGAGGAATTGACATGGGCTATTCGGCAAACCGTATCCATAAGGTTTTTCATCTTCGATGAGACTCCGACTATCTTGTCAAATGCGTTAAATTTCTTCTTTAAGTCACTCAACTCGCTTTGGTAAATCCCGGCGAGTTTTTCGCTTTCATCAAGTTTCAGTATCAGTGATTTGAGTTCGGTGATGTCCCTGACGTTGGTGACGACGCGGATGATGTTTCCTTCCTCGTCGAACACCGGGCTCCCGGTGACGAGGAGGGTTTTGCCGGTCTTCGTTTCCTGATATATGGTCTGTTGCTCTCTCTTCTTTAGGACCAGCAGGGTGACCGACTGCGAGAAAAACCCTTCCTTCACGAGGTCCCTCATGTTGCGCCCGTAGAACGAGGGGCAGGGGAGACCCGTTATCGTCTCGTAGGCCTTGTTTATCCTCAGTACATTCGCGTCGCCATCGGTCACCCAAATGCCGTCGTATGACGACTCGATGATGGCATCCAGGTCCCTGTTCAACTCCTTCACGTTTTCCAGTTCGTGCGAGATGGCCTCAAGGTCGGTGACGTCCTGGAAGCGGTAGACGGCTCCGACGATCTGCCCATATTTTTCGATCGGGTACGCACCCATTATGTACGGCCGCCCCTTTACCGAGACCTTCTGCAGCGGGGCCGCTTTCCCGGTTACCAGCACCCCGGCTACATCGATATCGGGGAAAAGTTCCGTTATTTTTCTGCCCCGTGCCTCTTCCTCCCTTATCCCCATTATTTTCACGGCCGCCTGGTTGAACATGTTGATAGCCGTTAAGCCGTCCACGGAGATTATCATGTACGATGTGGAATTGATGATGGCATGGAATTCGCCGAGCATCTTCTGGTTATGTTCCGCGACCGCACGGGCGAAACCGGTTCTCGTGATGATGCCCGCGATGTTGCCGTTCTCCATGACCGGAAGCTGACCCTGCTCGAAATATACAAGGTCTTCAACCCTGTCGTCGGGGTGCCCCGTGATGACCTCCCTGTTCATCAGGGATTCCACCGGTGCCTTCAGGTCGAGTGACTGACTGACCGCCCGGTTGATGTGCCGGTTGGTGAAAAGGCCGAGCAGTGTGCCATCGGCGTCCGCGACCGGTGCACTGTCTATGCGGTACTGGACAAATAAAGCGGCGGCTTCCTGTATGGTGTGCTCGCTCTTTAGAATCAGAGGATCGGACGTCATTATTTCCCTGAGCTTCATGACATGGGTCCCGTGTGTGGATGTAGTGGATGCCATCGCCGCAGTATGCTGCCGGCATCGGTCATTTCCCGGTTACGACCCCCCCTGACAAAGCAAGGGCGGGGATTTTTCGTCCCCGCCCTCAGTATAGCACATTGTCGCGTTTTTATTGCAAGGACTTTACACCACACCGTAGGCGAGCATGGACTTGGCCACCTTGATAAATCCGGCAATATTGGCGCCCGTTACATAGTCGCCCTTCCTGCCGTAGGTCTCGGAGGCGTCGAGGCACGAGCGGTGAATGCTTTTCATGATGCCCTGGAGCCGGGCGTCGACCTCTTCCCTGGGCCACGAAAAGCGCATGCTGTTCTGCGACATCTCGAGTCCCGAGGTCGCCACGCCGCCGGCGTTCGCCGCCTTGCCCGGTCCGTAGAGTATTTTATACTCCTGGAAGATGTCGACCGCCTCGGGGGTCGAGGGCATGTTCGCGCCTTCGGACACGCATGCGCAGCCGTTCTTTACCAGGGCCGTGGCGTTCTTGCCGCTTATTTCGTTCTGGGTGGCGGAGGGGAAGGCAAGGTCGACCTTCAGTCCCTGCTCGCGGATGACGTCCCATACGTCCTGGCCGTCGAAAAACTTCGCGCCGTACTTGTCGGCGTATTCCTTGATGCGGCCGCGGCGGATGTTCTTGAGCTCCATTACATATTCGAGCTTATCCGCGCCGATGCCCTTCTCGTCGATGATCGTACCGTTGGAATCGCTCAGGCTGATGACCTTGCCCCCGAGGCCATTTACCTTTTCGACGGTGTACTGGGCGACATTGCCCGATCCGCTGACGGCGGCGATCTTGCCCTTCATGTCCTGGCCGCGGGTGGCGAGCATCTCGGCCGCGAAATAGGTCGCGCCGTAACCGGTCGCCTCGGGGCGGATGAGGCTGCCGCCGTATTCAAGCGCCTTGCCGGTGAGGACGCCGGTGTGCTCGTTGCGGATCTTCTTGTAGTAGCCATACATATAGCCGATCTCGCGTCCGCCCACTCCGATATCGCCGGCGGGCACGTCGACATCGGCGCCGATGTGCCGGTAGAGCTCGCGCATGAAGGCCTGGCAGAAGCGCATCACATCCATGTCGCTCTTCCCCTTGGGATCGAAGTCGCTGCCTCCCTTCGCGCCGCCCATCGGGAGCGTTGTGAGGCTGTTCTTGAAAATCTGCTCGAAACCGAGAAACTTGATGATGCCAAGATTTACCGAGGGGTGGAAGCGCAGCCCGCCCTTGTAGGGCCCGATGGCGTTGTTGAACTGCACCCGAAAACCGCGGTTAACCCTGACCTCTCCCTTGTCGTCGACCCAGGGAACGCGGAACATTATGACCCTGTCTGGCTCCACAATCCGCTCGTAGATGCCGGCCTTTACGAATTCGGGGTGTTTCTTGATTGTGGGCTCGAGCGTGTCGAGCACTTCTTTTACGGCCTGGTGGAACTCGTGCTGTTCCGGGTCCTGCTTTTTCACCTTGTCGATGATTCCGTTGATGAGTGACATTGCCGATCTCCTCGCGCATGCTGAAGTAGCGGTTTCGCGAATATAGTGACGCTAAATTATACTCGCGAAAAATTCAGTTATACTAACAGCGGCCGCGAAAGGGGAATGTCAATGATTATAGGCCCGCTGCCGGGCTTGAATTGTTACGTCCATGTTAAATTATTTCCCGGCATCCTGCGCAATTTGGAGCGGCTTTGGAAAAGCGGTTTCCGATTCAATAAATTAGATTGACCGCCATAGTCCACCGGTGTAGAAAGAAGGGTCTATTCGTGCATACATTGCGATACGGGGTGAGATGATGGATGAACATGCGACGGTAAGGTCTCCGGCGGCGGTTATCGTTTTCAGCGTGATTACCTGCGGTATTTACGCGCTGTACTGGATTTACACATTCGCGAAAGAACTTCGGGACCTCACCGGAAGGACCGATCTCAATGCGGGGCTGGATCTCCTGCTCTGCATTGTGTGTTTCCCCTATGTCGTTTACTGGTCGTACAAATACGGAATGGTGCTCGATGAGGCGCTTGCAAAGGCGGAGCGGAAGCCGGATGAGAACGCGATACTCTATCTGGTTCTCTCCGTTTTCGGTCTTTTCATCGTCACCATGGCCATCATGCAGTCGACCGCAAACCGGATACAGGGGCGGCAGAGTGCGTAAGCACGCATTATTCCCGTTTGCAGCAATGGCGGTGGTCATCCTCGCCGGCGCGATCGGCGGCGATACGTTTTGTTTTTTCAAGCTCGTCTACGGGGTTCCCTGTCCGGGTTGCGGTATGATGAGGGCGTTTGCGGCGCTTGCCGGCGGCGATCTTGCCGCGGCGCTCTTGTTTCACCCGCTCGTTTTGGTTGTGCCGTTTCTGGTGCTCGTTGCCGTTTTCCGGAAGAGCCGGCCGTTTTGGGCCATGTACAACAGCAGCGCTTTCTGGGCCGCCTGCGCCGCGTGCTTCATGGTCGTATGGGCAGTGCGCATGTTCATGTTCTTTCCTGACTTCCCGCCGATGGATTATTCGCGATCATCACTCGCGTGGAGGGCCGTTGAGCTGTTATGCAATTAAAGGCGGGTCTTCTGCATGAAAGAAGGGGGGCGTGTGTCTGCGGGTACCGTTTTGCGCGCCCGCCTTCGTTACTATGCCGCGCTCGTATTTTTCGCGGCCGGAATCCTTTACGCGCTGTTTCCGCTCGACCTGATACCCGATATACTGGGGCCGCTCGGCTGGGTGGACGATATCGGCGTGCTGTTCGTTATGTTTGTCTTCGCCCTGCGCTCGTACCGCCGCTTGAAGCTCTCACGGGAGGCGCTCAGCGATCGCCGTCCTCAAAACAAACGATCTCCTGGCTGATGATGTCCGAAACCAATACGAGTTCTTTTTCTATATCGTATACACTTACGACTTCCGCGTAGCGCTCCTCGTCGGGTAGGATCTTCGCGAGCATGTTCGGCCTGGCCGCGATGTAGGCCTGGTTGAATACGGTCCCCTTGTTCTCGGGAAAAAGCGCCACATAGAAGATATCGGTCTCGACGAGGTCCTGGAAAAAGTGCGTGCCGAACGAGAGTTCCGGCACCAGGTCGTCGCGCATGCTGGCGATTTCCATGAGGACGGCGATATTGTTGATCTCAGAAAAACGGACCGGCACGCCGAGCGATGGCGTGGAGGTCCCCCAGCGTCCCGGTCCCATGAGGAGCGTGGGAAGAGCGGCCCGGCTTCCGTTCTGCCGGTTGAGCCTGCCGACGAGGCGCGCGATGTCGTATTTCTGCGAGAGCGGCAGCGTCCCGTAGGATTTGGGATCGACGAGTATAATTCTTTTAATCCGTTGCATGATGTTTCCACCCATGAAGTAACCTTCCGAACGGAAGAGGGTTCGGGCCGGGTCGATCCGGGAGGGTATCTCCACCCGCTTCTCCTGCCACCTGGTTTGCTGCGGACGGCACTGAAGCAGGTTGATGTGATACGCCCCGTCCCTGTCGAAGTTTACGGTAAACTCGATGTCCACGGGATAGGAGTAGGCCCTCTCGATAGTTCTCATCAGACGCTGCATATCGGCGGCGAAAGCGGTGTCGGCGAGGAGGCGCTCGAAGGTGAGCACCCACGACCTGGGCTCGGAACGCCCCATGTCCCTGAGCCGCTGTTCGGACTCGAGATCACGCACCGCCATAAGCTCCATGGGTATCTCGACGCCCTGGTCGAGGAGCGAGGCCAGGGGGACCGTGCGGATATCGTTGGCCGGAATATCGAGAATGTCCACGTCGTGCTGCGAGAATTTACGCGCATCTTCCATTCCGGCGTGCGGACGGGTCAGCGGCGAGTCGAGCGCCACGATCAGCGGGTAATCGCCCTCTACGCGGTTGACCGCCCGCGTGCCGAGGCCGAGCACCAGCCGGAGCATGCCGGCCTTCGGGTCCATCTCGCTCTTCCAGACGAACGTATTGTACGACATGCCGACGCCGCCCATGTCCGGAAAGAAATAGTTTCCGTGATGCGATCCGGAGACGCGCTGGACCAGGAGCGCCATCTGCTCGTCCAGCTGGTCCAGGCCCCGCTGCAGCCGGTAGGTGAGGGCGTCCACGTCCATGGTGCTTGCGAAGACCCGGCGGACCGCATCGACGAAAGCCGCGAGGCGCTGGGCGGGCGAGCCCTGGTTGACGCAGAAAAAGCTGTCGTATTTGCCGGCGAAGGCGTTGCCGAACGCGTCCTCCAGCAGGCTCGAGGAGCGGACGATGAACGGCGACTGGCCGAAATACTCGATGATATACTGAAACTTTTCCTTTACCTCGTCGGGGAAGGTTCCGGTGAGCATTTTTTCATGAAGCTCGGAGGCGGCCTTGAAATATCCATCCCCGGTCTTGTGCTCCATGAACGGTTTCCACCATCCGTTCTGAACGATATACGTATAGAAGACATCCGAACCGATGTAGAACGAATCGTGCGGTTCGAGCAGGTCGTTCCACCTCGAGTCTTCGGAGCCGGTCAGAATCTTGCGGGCCAGAAGCATCCCAACGGCCTTTCCGCCGATATAGCCGGTGCCGATGAGCCGGTCCTTGAGGTTGAGGAAGTCCTCAAGGGCGAGATGCCGCGTGGCGAGCGAAAGAATGCGTTCATCGCGCCCTATTATAACCCTGCAGAGGTGGTCGATCATCTCCTCGCGCTTCTCGCGGTCCCACGGGCTCCAGTGGAGGTCCTCGGCTTTTAAAAACAGCCTGTCCCAATAGTCGAGGTTGCGCCGCGTGCCGCCCGCCCCCTTCTGCTGAACGTGTTGGATGAGACGCGCGGCGTCCACGCTGTTGGTGACGGGAGTGAGGCTGTCGTTTTTTTGGAGATGGGGGAAAAACATCGTCGGCGAATAACGGTTCCACACTTTCAGGGGATGGATGTAGTAGCTTCCCTCCGAGTTGTAGACGTCGATGAGCACCTGCGTTGTCTCCCTTATGCGCGCGATGCTCTTGAACGAGAGGCTGTTGCGTAGAATGGCGAAATAGGCGATGGTATTGAGTTCAAAAAGGTAGGGACAGGTCACCATGAAGAAGTTGCCGATCATAAGGTCGGTCGCCCAGGCCGATTGAAGGTCGGAGAGGCAGTCGAAGACGTAATAAATCTCCTCGCCCTCGCTCTTGATGATGGAATGCACCTCGGTCGAAAACGATTCGAAACCGCTGAACGAGTCGAGCGTATATATCTCACTGTACTGGCCGGGCAGCAAAATCGGCTGGTGCTGGGCGAAGCGCATGTAGACCACGCGCCGGCCCTCGGCGAGCGCGTTGTGAATATAGGGAGTGGCGAACTGGAAGTAGTCCGTGATTTCGTCCACCTGCCAAACCACGTTGTCGCCGATGCGGAGATTGTTGATGACCCGGTCGAGACCGGGTATGCCGGTGCTGCTTTCCAGGGGCGATTTCATTGGCCACTTCCGGTCGGTACGAGTTTGATGTGGATCGGCTTTTTTATCATGCGGGAGCGGCGTTGTCAAGATATTTCCGGCGGACGCGCGTGACGGCGCGATAAAATTCGGGTTGCGCACCGCGTGAAACCCGGTACGGTGGATACAGATTTGTGTCAATCCCCGCTGCGGAGTAAACTATATGAACCAGGTAATCGAGGCGATCCGTACCCGGCGTTCGGTGCGAAAATTCACCGACGCTCCCGTTTCCGCCGAAGACCTTTCGGCCATCCTCGAGGCGGGGAGGTGGGCGCCATCAGGACTAAATAACCAGCCATGGCGTTTCGCCGTAATCAGGGACGGAGAAGTCCTGGAAAGGCTTTCGCGGCTGACCCGTTACGGACCGGTTGTCCGCGGCTCGACGCTCTGTGTGGCGGTTTTCTATCATGCTCCTTCCGGATACAACCGCGACAAGGACATCCTCGGCATCGGCGCGTGCATCCAGAACATGCTGCTCGCGGCGCACTCCCTCGGGATCGGGGCCGTGTGGCTGGGGGAAATCCTCAATCAGAAAAGCGCCGTCAACGGCCTCCTCGGCCTCGACGCCTCGTACGAGCTTATGGCCGTCCTTGCTCTCGGGTCTCCGGACGAACGGCCTGAAAGCGAGAGGAGGCCGATCGACGAGCTCGTTGTGGGGAGTGTATAAATGCATGTCAGTATGAGAGCCGGGATTCCGGCGGACCGGCGAGTCTCCATCGCCCAATAAAAAATCCTCCGCGGAGGAGGATTTTTTATGACTTTTCCGGCCCATGGGGGCGGCCGGGTTCCCCGCCGGCCACGCGGCCGGCAGGCGTGTTTTACAGGTTGGGGATATTCTTCACCCGTTTTTCCTTGGTTTCCTGTTTCTGCTTTTCGATGCGCTCGCGCTCGAGGCGTTCCTTCTCGGCCTGTTCGTGCGCAAGGCGTTCCTTCTCCGCCTGTTCACGCGCAAGGCGCTCCTTCTCGGAGCGGGCCGCGGCGAGGCGGTCCTGCCTGCTTTTCTCGGCCTGCGCGCGCTCCAGCTCCGCCTGTTTCTTCTTTTCATCTTCCCGGCGCTTCTCGGCCTCGGTGTCCACGGGAGGGGCGACCATCACCTGCCGGATCTCCTGTTTGACGGTATCCTCGAGCCTTTCGACCGGTTTGATGTCTTTTACTTCCTCGCGGATGGCCGTTATCTCCTCTTCCTTGAGGACCGCCACCTCGATCTCTTTCTTTTCGTTCACGATCCTGTCGACCGCCTTTATGTCGAGCGATACTGTGCTGTTGGTTTCGATAACCGTTTCGACATCTTCGATAACTTTCCCTTCCCTGACCGGGTTGACCTTTATCCTGCCCGACAGCACGTCGATTCTCGATGAGTTCTCGTCGGCGGTGACCCTGAAACTGGTCCCGCGCACGGCGGCGATGGTGGTCGGGGACGCGACCTCGAAGCTGGATCCCTTCGCGAGCTTTGAGACCGTAACGAACATCTTTCCGCTCGCCAGATCCATTCGTGACCGGTTTGCGCCTTCACCGGTGAAGAGGGCGGTCATCCTGACCTGGGAGTTTTCATTGATGCGGATGATTCCGCTGGTGCCGTAGACGATGTCGATTAACGACGAGGCGCCGGTAAGGATGGTGTCTTCCTGGGCTATCGAGTCGCCGGGCGCGAGCTTGCGCTCGCCGCTTTGAGAGACGGCTTTCGCTTCGCCGAACAGAGAGTGAACGGTAAGCGTCGTGGATTCTTTGGCCTTGTTGGCGCACGATGAAATGAAAGACACGCAGAAGACGCAGAGTATAATCGCTGTTACTGGTTTCATGACTTTGCCCCTTGTTTAATTCCTTTAGTTTCCTCGTGGATATCCCCGTAAAGACAAACCGGAACCGATTCGCCGGCCGCCCGCCGCCGCGGAACGAGTCCGTGCCGCATTTCAGGGAATGCCCCCTCCATTCACGTTAAAGAATTCTTATCTGTATGACCCCCCCCAAGCGGCGTTTCGGAAAATTATCCGACCCGCGGCGGAAGTGAAGCCTAACAAGAAATCGACCGCACCGTAACATAATACAATCTAAAAACGGGGAAGTGTACTATTTTTTAGATTTTTTCAATATTAATCATCAGAAAAGCCGGAAATCCATGCGTTGAACCGGCGGTATTTACAGGAAAAGAGGCCGGTTTCCAATCGAAACCTCTTTCGGGTGCCTTATTTTGGATTATCCCGCCGCCTGATTGATCCGATATTTAAACAAGCGGCATATCAACCGGCGGGAGCCGTCAATGAGCATCACTATTCCCTTTCACAGGCCCCATATCACCGAAGCGGAAATCGACGCAGTCGCCGCGGTGATGCGCTCGGGCTGGCTCACCATGGGGCCGAAAACCGTGGAATTCGAGGAATCCTTCCGCGTGCGCATTGGCGCGGCCCACGCCGTCGCGGTAAGCTCGGCCACCGCGGCGCTGCACCTGGCGTTGGTGGCGGCGGGGATAGGCGAGGGTGACGAAGTTATTGTCCCCGCCATGACCTTCGCCGCTTCGGCCGAGGTCGTCCTCTACCGCGGCGCTGCGGTGGTTATGGCGGACATCGAGCGCGACACGCACCTTCTCGATGCTGAACGGCTCGAGGAGAGGATCACCCCGCGGACCCGCGCCGTCATGCCCGTGCACTACGGCGGCATGCCCTGCGATATGGACCGGATCATGGATATCGCCCGCCGCCGCGGGCTTGTCGTCATCGAAGACGCGGCGCACTCGCTGCCGGCGGAATATCGCGGGAAATCGATCGGCACCATCGGTGACTTAACCTGCTTCAGCTTTTATGCCACGAAGACACTTGCCGTCGGCGAAGGCGGCATGATAACCACCGAAAACGCCGAATGGGCCGAGCGGCTTCGCTCGCTCCGCCTGCACGGCATCGGCAAGGACGCCTGGAAACGCTACTCGGCCGAGGGAAGCTGGGCCTACGATGTGCTCGAGATGGGATACAAGTATAATATGACCGATATCTCGGCGGCGATCGGCATGGCACAGTTAAAAAAACTCGACTGGATGAATGATCGACGCGCCGCCATTGCGGCGGCCTACGACGCGGCATTCGCCGGGACCGATGCGCTTGTTCCGTATGGGAAGCGGGAAGGGCGTTCCTCGGCATGGCACCTCTATCCGCTTCGGTTGAATCTCGATGCCCTTTCAATCGATCGGACCCGTTTCATCGTGGAGCTGAAAGAGCGGGGTATCGGCGCCAGCGTCCATTTCATCCCGCTGTACCGGTTTACTCATTATGGGAAGATGGGATGCCGCGCTGCGGACTATCACGCGTGCGAATGGGTGTTCGAACGCGAGGTCTCGCTTCCCATCTATCCTGGGATGGGGGACGATGAGGTGAACGTCGTGATCGAAGCGGTGCTTGCCATTATAGACAAATTCCGAAGGTAGGGTGCGGGACGATGCCGATTCTCTATGCGATCAGGGGCAAAAGGCTCATTTACGTGATACTCGATGCCCTCGGTGTCGCCGGCTCTTTTGCGGGCGCATATGCGCTGCTTCCCGGCTCTGCTTTCCAGGCGGGCCGTGCAGGGGTTGCGGTATGGGCGGCAATAGCCTGCGCCGCTTACCTGGCCGCGTTCTATTTATTTCAGATTTATCGTGTCATATGGCATTACTCCGATATGCGCGACATGTACCGCCTTCTGGCGGCGAATATAGCGGGGATGGCCGCGGCCGTGGCGGCGGCGTTCGCATTCGGCATGGAGATCGCTCCCGTATGGATCGTCCTCATGTTCCTCCTTGCGGCCGGTTTCACCGTTCTGTATCGCGTCATCGTGCGCGACCGGCTTGGCCGGAAATCGTTCGTTCGGCCCGGTACCGGTGAAGATGGAGCGCCAAAGTCCCGGCGCAGGATACTCATCGTTGGTGCGGGCGATGCGGGACGAATGATTTTGTCCGAATACGCGAGGCGCGGATGGGACCGCGACATCGTCGGCTTCGCTGATGACGATTATGCGAAGACCGGTCGGATAATCGGCGGCAAGAGGATTCTCTGCACGCTCGACGGCATGGGTCGCGTAATGCGCCGCCACGAGGTCACGGAAGCGATCGTGGCCATGCCGTCCGCCGGAACAGGGGCCATAGACAGGGCCGTTGCCATCCTGCGCCGCGAAACCCCGGACATCGTGATAAAGACCCTTCCCGTTTTCACGAAGATATTCGAAAAGTCCCTGAGCCCCGACCTGTGCGAGGTGGGGATAGCGGAACTTCTGGGTCGCGAAGAGTTCGCCGTCGACGCGGCGGCAATGCAGGAGCGGTTTGCCGGAAAGACCGTGCTGGTGACCGGAGCCGGCGGGAGCATCGGGTCCGAGCTGTGCCGACAGTTGTTGAAGTTCAGGGTCGCGCGGCTGGTCGCCGTCGGCAGGGGGGAGTTCTCCATTTACGCGCTCGCCAAAACGCTCGAGGAAGAACTGTATTATCTGGACAACGGCGCCGAGATCGCTTATCGCATCGTCGACGTAAAGGACCGCCGCATGCTCGACGGAATTTTCGAGCGCTATCGTCCCGAGATCGTCATCCACGCCGCGGCGCACAAGCACGTTCCGCTTATGGAGTTCAACGAGACCGAGGCCCTGCAGAACAACGTACTCGGGAGCCGGAACGTGTTCGACGCGGCGCACCGCTTCAAAGCGGAGGAGTGCGTGATGGTGTCGACCGACAAAGCGGTCCGCCCGGTCAATGTGATGGGCGCGAGCAAGCGTATCGCGGAGCTCGTGGCGATGTATTATTATCTGGAAAAGGGCCTCCGTACCTCGATCGTACGTTTCGGCAATGTGATCGGGAGCCGCGGTTCGGTCATCCCGCTCTTCAGGGAGCAGATACTCAAGGGGGGGCCCGTCACCGTTACCCATCCCGAGGTGAGGCGCTATTTCATGTCCATACCCGAAGCCTCCATTCTGGTGCTGAACGCGGCGGCCTATGCCTCCGGCGGCGAGATCTTCGCCCTTGACATGGGAAAGCAGTACCGCGTGGCCGACGTGGCGCAAAGCCTTATACGGCTTTTCGGCTACGTCCCCGAACGCGACATCCGGATTGAGTATACGGGGCTTCGTCCGGGCGAGAAGCTTTACGAGGAGCTCTTCTATGATCCGGCCCGAATTTCGAGCACGGACAACGCCAGGATATTCATGCTGAACGCGCCCACGGAAGGGTACGACAGGAGAGCGCTCGAGGCTTTCATCGCCGATACCATTCCCTCCCTCCACGGGCGCGATGCGCTCGCCATACGCGAGGCGATAAGGGCGATCGTTCCCGAATACGAGTTCGATGTCCCCGGCGTTCCCCGGGGAAGAGCGCGCCTGGTCACCTGACCGCGCCGAGGGCAAACAGTAATTGACAAAAAAATAGACGGGCCGGAAGATACCGTTGGTTTTGAACGAAAAACCTTGCGGGGTATGCTTGTGAGGAACGTGGTCAACGTCGGTCTGATCGGCTTCGGTACCGTGGGAAGCGGTGTTCATCACCTGCTCGAGCGCAACGGCGCGGTTATTGGACAGCGCACCGATCTCGATATACGGATAAAAACGATCTGCGATATCGATTCGGCGAGGGTCAAGGCGAAGGCCCCCGGCGCGACCGTCGTTTCGGACTGGAAGAAGGTCGTCGCCGATCCCGGCATCGACACCGTCGTCGAGCTCATCGGCGGGATCGACCCGGCCAAATCGATTATTCTCGAATCGCTTTCGGCCGGAAAGAACGTGGTAACCGCCAACAAGAAGCTCCTGGCGGAACAGGGTGAGGAGATATTCGCGCTTGCGAACGACGGAAAGGCCGCCCTGGGCTTCGAGGCCTCGGTGGGCGGAGGCATCCCCTGCATCGCCGCGCTTAAAAGCGGCCTGGTCGGAAACCGCGTGATGAGTGTCATGGGTATACTTAACGGCACCACCAACTACATTCTTACCCGCATGCAGGAGGAGTCGCTTTCATTCGAGGCCGCGCTGTCCGACGCGCAGGCAAAGGGATTCGCCGAGCCCGACCCGGCCTTTGATATCGAGGGATACGACGCCGGGCACAAGATCGCGATCCTGTCGATGATCGCGTTCAATCAAAAGATCGACTACAAGGCAATCTCCATAGAGGGCATCACGAAAATCGGCGCATTCGACATCCTCTACGCGCGCGAGATGGGTTACCGCATAAAGCTTCTGGGTATCGGCAAGCGCGCCGGCGAGCGGCTCGATATCCGCGTGCATCCCACCATGCTGCCCGAGCGCCATCCGCTCGCCTCGGTGCAAAACGAGTTCAATGCCGTGATGTTTACCGGCGACATGACCGGTCCCGTAAGCCTCAACGGCAAGGGCGCGGGGGGCCATCCCACGGCGTCGGCGGTGATGAGCGACATCGTGCAGATCGCACAGAGAACGGGTTCGCCCGGCGGGGCCATACGCTTCCGCGGGGAGGCCTCGTACCTCCTGCCGGGAGAGCGTCTCTCGCGCTACTACATGCGCGTCCATACCGAAGACAGCCCCGGCATACTCGCCAAGATCGCGGGTGTGCTTGCCGGCTACGGTATATCGATCGCCTCGGTCATCCAGAAGGAGAGCAACATGCCGCACGTGCCGCTGGTCATCATGACGCACGGGGCGCACGAGGAGGGCCTTTTCAAGGCGGTCAGTGAGATCAACGCCTTCGATTTCGTGGATGGCGACGCGACGGTAATCCGCGTGGAGGATTATGTAAGCGATGGAGCGGACCATGAGTAGGGAATACCGGGCGCAATTCCGATGCATCGCGGGCTGCGGCGAGACATATCCCCTCGACGAGGTGGTCTACAGGTGCGGGAAATGCGGCGAACTCCTCGAGGTGCACCACGACATCGAGGCGCTGCGCACGCGAAGCGCCGCCGAGTGGAAGGCGCTTTTCGATTCGCGGGTGGGCACAACGCGCTGGCCCTACGGGAGCGGCGTCTGGGGCAAGAAGGAGTTCGTATGCCCCGGGATCGACAGCGATAACATCGTATCGATGTACGAGGGGAACACCAACCTCTTCTGGGCGAAGCGCTTCGGCGAGATGCTGGGGATGAGGGACCTGTGGGTGAAGATGTGCGGCAACAGCCATACCGGCTCGTTCAAGGACCTCGGCATGACGGTGCTCGTTTCCATGGTGAACGAGATGATGCGCCGCGGCGTGCGCCTCGACGCGGTCGCCTGCGCCTCGACGGGGGACACCTCGGCGGCGCTCGCCGCGTACTGCGCGTACGCGGGGATACCCTCGATCGTGTTTTTACCGTCCAACAGGATATCCATCGCCCAGCTCGTGCAGCCGATGGCGAACAACGCGATCGTGCTCTCGCTCGACACCGACTTCGACGGCTGCATGCGCGTGGTGAAGGAGATAACGAAGAACAATACGATATACCTGGCGAACTCGATGAACAGTCTGCGCATCGAGGGGCAGAAGTCCATCTCGGTCGAGATGCTGCAGCAGTTCGACTGGGAGGTCCCCGACGTGGTGGTGATTCCCGGCGGGAACCTGGGCAACGTCTCGGCGCTGGCGAAGGGCTTTACAATGATGTTGGATCTGGGCATGATCGACCGACGGCCGCGCATCGTGCTGGCCCAGGCCGAGAAGGCTAATCCGCTCTACCGTTCATATCTAAAGGGATACAGCGACTTCGAGCCGATCGTTCCGGGCAAGACGCTCGCATCGGCCATCCAGATCGGCGATCCGGTATCGGTGCGCAAGGCCATTGCGGCGCTTAAGGAGTACGACGGCATTGTCGAACAGGCGAGCGAGGAAGAGCTCGCCGACGCGGCGGCGCTCGCGGACCGTACGGGGCTCTACGCCTGTCCGCACACCGGGGTCGCGCTCGCCGTTCTCATCAAGCTCGTTGAGCGGGGCGATATCCCGCGCGACGCACGGACCATCGTCATCTCGACCGCGCACGGCCTCAAGTTCTCCGAGTTCAAGGTGGGCTACCACCAGGGGGCCATCGATGGAGTTAAAAGCGCCTACGCCAACAGACCGATCGAGCTTCCGCCCGATACGGGCCGGGTTTCCGAGGTCCTCGCGAAAGAGCTCGCCAGAAGAAAAAAGGCATGAAGATCACCGAGGACGTCCACCTGGTCGGCGGTCCGTCAGTTTCGGACCCATCCGACGCGGCCATTTATCTTGTCAAGGGCCGGGGCGCCTCGGCGCTCATCGACGCCGGGACCGGGGGCGGCCACTCCCGTGTGCTTGAAAACATCGCCGAAGCCGGCGTACGGCCCGACGGTATCACCCATATCTTTCTCACCCACTGCCATTACGATCATACGGGGGGCGCGTATCTCCTTCGAGGCGCGACCGGCTCGCGCACGGCGGCGCACGAGCTCGACGCGGAATTCATCGAGATGGCCGATCCCGAGGTGACGGCGGCGTCGTGGTACCGCGCGCGAATGGAACCCACGAAGGTCGACCTGAAGGTGGAAGGGACCGAGGCCCGGTTCGATATCGGCGGTATCGAACTGGCCATGTACCACACCCCGGGACACTCTCCGGGTTCGTCGGTGCTCACCATGCGTTCCGGCGGCATGCTCGTTCTATTCGGCCAGGACGTGCATGGTCCGCTCAACGAGTCCCTTCGATCAAGCCGGGCCGATTATATCCGGTCGCTCGAATTTCTTCTCTCGCTTGAGGCCGACATGCTCTGCGAGGGTCATTTCGGGGTTTTCACCGGCAGGGAAAAGGTCAGGCGCTTTATTGAATCCTTTCTATGAAAGAACGGCGCCGGGGATGGAACGCATAATCGGTACGGTCAAAGAGAAGGAGCGCAGCCCCGTCCTTGCCGTGTTCATTTCGCTTTTCTTCACCGGGCTGGGGCAGTGGTATTGCGGCGAGCCACTGCGCGCGGTGGTGCTTTTTCTGCTTCGTTTTCTTCCGATTGTTTTTATTCCATTTATTACGTTTGCAGACCGGGGAAACCATGGCCTGTTCGTCGCGGCGGCGATGATCGTCGCGAGTATCGCGGTATGGGCCGCCGCGCCCGTCGACGCGTTTTTTCTGGCTCGCCGCCGCTCGATTATACCAGGGAGGACCAACTCGCTGCCGGTGTACGCGCTCTTTGCGCTCATCACCACGGCGCTGATCGCCGCCGCGGCGGCGATGACGGGCGCGATGTATCGTCCCCATATTCAGGGCGATGACGCCATGGAGCCGCTAATACGGAAGGGCGACATCCTCCTCGTCGGCCGTTTCGTGCGCGATCTGCCTCCGCCGGGAAGCGTGGTCGTGTATCGCGGCGACCGCGGTATGCTGACCGCGCGGGTCATGGCCCGGGAGAAAGACCGCGTGGCACACAGCGGCTCGATGATCGCCGTCAACGGAGACTTTTTGCTCATGGGTATCTACGGCGATATCGAGGTCCGAAAGATGGGGCTCGATAATTCGGAACAGCTTTTTTACGAGATGAACGACGGCAGGAAGTACCCGGTGAGGGCCGTCTCGGGTTCCGGCCGGCTCGCCAAATACAAGGGCGCCTCCGCCGCCGCCGGCGAGGGCCGGGTTTTCGTGGCGGACGACAATCGCCTGGGGAGGGAATGGCTCCGCAGTATAACCACCGCAGCCCTTGCAGGCCGGGTTGAGGGTGTTCTTTGGGGGGGCTCATGGCGGAGGGTGCTGGTACTGCCTTTTCTGAAAATTCAACGAAGCGCCTCGGAGATAAACACAGTAAATATTGTTGACTAAATAATTAAAGCCGTCAATTCTAAGCACGGCGGTTACCAAGGATCTTCACGGAGGAACGCAATGGTCTTGATTACTGGGTGTAACAGCCTTCCTGGAAGAGCGCTCGCCGGCCGCCTCATGCAAAGCGGTGCACCCGTACGGGGATTCGACTTCTGGAAACTCAAGGAGACCCCCAAGACCACGGAATTTATCGGTGGAAGCATCCTCGACTACGAGCTCGTGCTTGAGGCATGCGAAGGCGTCGATACGATATATCATCTTCTCGACATCGAGTACCCCTCCCACTACGGCCGCAGGTTCATGAAGCGGGTGAACATCAAGGGCACCGAGAACCTGCTTCGGGCCGCCCATGAGGTCGGAGTGAGCAAGATCGTCTACCTCTCATCGTCGAAAGTGTACGGATCTCCCGAGGAACTTCCCGTTAAAGAAGACGACACCCCGCGTCCCAACACCCGTTACGGCAAAGACAAGATGAAAGCCGAGAACCTGTGCAGGAAATTTGTTGATAAGGACGGGATGGATATCACCATTTTCCGCGCCGCGCCTATGACCGGCCCGGGGCTGGATGATCCGATGATCCTGATTATCCTTTACATGGCGCTGGGCATGGAGGATTCAAATCGCCTCTACATAGCGGGCGAGGGCGACTCCCGTTACCAGCTCGTCTATACCGACGACGTGGTCGATGCGCTTATCGCGGGGGCGAAGGCGCCGGTCGCGCGCGGCGGCATTTACAATCTCGGATCGGACAACGTGCCAACACAGCGAGAAGAGGTAATGAAGGTAAAGGAAAAGGCCGGCCTCGAATGCGAGGTCAAACACCTTACCCCGTTCTTCGCGAAACTCCTGTCATTTATTTTGAAGCCGCTCAACATCAATTATCTGAGGAAGGAGCACCTGCTCTTTATTCTTTCCAACTTTGTTCTCGACTGCTCAAAGGCGAAGAGGGACCTCGGCTGGATGCCCTCGAAAGACAACATCGAAATTTTTATCGAGACGATCGACTGGTATCGGAGGGAAAAGCTGTAGGTGCGCCGTTCGTTCCGGGTGTTTGACGCGCCGCCGCGGCCGCGCGGGCGGTTCTCAGGTTTCCTCCGCGTTTCGTCTGAATACCTTTCGGGTCAGCGCCGTTATAAGCATCCATAGCTTTACGAGGATGAGCTTCAGGAACTGCCCGACGCTCCCCTCTCCCATGTCCATGGCCAGGAGCATCCGGGCCTTCCGCATCTCTTTGGTGGTCAGGGACCGGCTCTGTAGCTGCATCTCCTTGAGCCTCTTTTTGACCTCCTTTCGTGCGAGCTTCATCGTCTCCTTGTCTTCGTCATAACCCTTCATGGCCTGTATCATCTTGAGAAGCCCCGGGTCTTCGAGCATCCTCTGCTTTATTTCCCGGACCCTGGCGTCGGCATTCCTTAATACCGGGTTCTTGTTGTTGCCCCCGTATTCCATCAGCAGCTCGAGGTACTGTCCCAGAAAATAAGCCTGCTTATAGAGGCGCTCCCGCTCCTCCTGGGTGCGCGCCTTGAGATCGATGCGGTGGAGTTCATCGACGGCGGTCTCGATCGAATCGAGCATCTCGTCGGTGAGCTTGAAGAGCTCGTAGGGCTCGAGGTCCTTGATCTCGACGAATCGCTGCGAAACTTCCCGCAAGTCGTTGAACATCCGCTCCGAGAAATCGAGCAAATAGCGGTAGGCCCGGCGTTCCTTCGGCAGGAGCACGCTGTCGTCCGCCTCGCCCCCGGCTTTCGCCATCTTTTTCTTGATTTCCTTTATGTTGACCGAAGAGGGGTCAAAATCGATCTTCGAAAACTCGAGCGTCTTTTTCATCTCGAAGAAGTTGGGCTCGGCCAGGTCGTCGCCTATTTTGAGGACGTTGAGCTTGATGTCGGCGAGTTTGTTCTTCATCCCGTATTTGTCGATTTTGCTGATGCCGTCGGTCACCACGAGGATCTCCGCGTTGATGAGTTCCTTGTCGAAGCGGATGTCCTCAATGGCCTGGTATACGGCCCCCTGCAGATTGGTGCTCGTTCCGCCCGTGGTGGTGAGGAGCACCTTTTCTATCAATACGGGGAAGTCCTCCTTTTTTTCGATCTTTACGAGGTCGCCGGTCTTGGTGTCGAAGGGCCGGTAGAAAATCTTCGCGTTGCTGTTGAGTTTCCTTCGAAGGAATTCCGCCACGAGGCACTTGGAGAAAAACGAGCGCATCTTGAAGTCCATCGAACGCGAGCGGTCAAGGAGCAGGTAGAATTTCTGGTCGAAACGGTTGGCCTGCCGGCCCGATTCGTCGCGTAGCGTCGATATGGGTTTGAACGAATCGGCCCTGGTCTCGAAAAAGCGCTGCACAAGGAGCGTCCGCTTGAAGAGCTTGATGTCGAATATATCGTCATCGAGGGCGAGCTCTCTGGGAAGCGTGCGCTTGAGGTCGTAGATCGTGCGGTAGGTGTCGATGACCATGTTGTCCGACAGCGGCGATACCTTTTCCATACGGTTGACAAGGATCGTTTCATCGCGGTCGGGGGCCTCGATCTTCTCCTCCTTGGAAATGTCCTCTATGGCCAGAAGGGCCTCCGAGATGAAGTCGGGGGTGAATACCACGCGCGCGATCTCAAAGATCATGAAAAACTTCGCGGGGAGTATGACCTGGAGATTGTCGAAAAAGCCGAGGGAATCCCAGTACTCGATAAAGTCGAGGCTGGGGCGCTCCGGCCCTCGGATCGATGTGATCGTGCCCGTCATGCTAACGTACCTTTAAGGCCATCACAAGAGGTCTTTAAAGTCCCTGAGTATCCCTTCCTTGAGCTCGCGCACCTCTTCGACCGCCGGATTGATTTCGGAAACATTGCTCTTCAGCGTTTCAATGGTTATTTCGTCCTCGGCCCTGAAACGGGAGGGGAATATCTTTTTAAGAAGGCCCTTCAGCCCCTCGATAAGGCCCCGGGCCTCTTTAAGACGGTCGCGCTTCTCGGGGTTCTCGCGGATATCCTGGAATATCTTGCGGATGTTCAACAAAAACTCGATCTGCTGCGTTGTGCCGGTCGCGTTGAAATGCACCAGTGTCTGCTGATAGGCATCGAGGTAGACGTCCTTCTCGGACTTGTCTTTGGCCTTCACCGAGACGAAGCTGTTAAGTGTGCACAGTGCGAGGTACATGTTCTTGACGTCGTCCATGTTGACCTCGTAGCGTCCGTCGAGAATCGCCGTCGCCCTCAGGAAGTCGGCCAGCTTGGCCTGCTTCCGCGGGCTTATGAAGAAATTGTACTCGCTCTTTCGCATATCGCTCAGGAACTTGTTGGTGATCACGTTCTTCATGAAATAGATGAAGTCGGGGATCTCGACCCTGATGTCTTTGTTTTTGTTCCGTATGATGTCGGACAGGAAGACCACCTGGTTAAAGGGAATCTTGCGGTCGGGCTCGATGGCCTTGCCCCTGCTGAACGCGTACGTGTGGTCGATGAGGAGCTGCGAGTACGAGTTGTTGTCCTCGGGGATGATCGATTTGTAGCTGAAGCGGTCCAGGACCGCCTCGGTGACCTCGTTCATGCGCATGTAGTTGGCGGTGGCGATGGCGGTGTGTATGGCCGTGTCGATGATCTCCGAGCCGTTAATAAACTTGCGCTCGTTCAGCACCGTAAGGAGTGAGCGGAGCACCACGTCGCTCGCGTCGAAGAACTCGTCGAGGAACACGAGGTTGGCCTCGATGATCGATCCGTGAATGTTGTGTCGGATTCTACCCTTCTTGAACTCTTCGATGTTGTAGGGGCCAAAATAGTTGTCCGGGGTCTGCTCCTTGCTCGCCTGCGTCATGAAAACTCGCACCTGATCGAAGGTGTTGAAGATGTAGTTCGCCAGGTACGACTTCGCCATGCCCGTGCGGCTCAACAATAGCATGTGCTCGCGTGTGAGAATCGCGAACATTGACTGCTGTATAATCTCCTCGCGGTCGATGACGTTTTTTGCGATCCGGTCCATGTGCCAGCGCAGGTAGTCGATCGTTGTGGGGATGTCGAAATTTTCCTTCTGGGCGGACACGGTGAAGGGTGCGATGCCGGTCTCGGATCCGGGTTTCTTCTCGGCCTGTTCCGAGATGACATACTTGGAAGATGACCTCTCCTCCGCGGTCCTGCCGTGCGTCTCTTCTCCGGCCGTGAGCGACTCTTCCGCGGTGAAGATATAAAATCCGTCCTTCTCGAGCCTCGATTCGACGCTGGCGAGGCTCGTTTTCTGCATGGCCTGTTCCCTGATTCGGTTGGTCATGATAAACCCTTTTACTCTCTTATTCCACGATGCCCGGCAGGACGATCATAATCGCCGCCCCTTCGCCGGGTTTGCTCTTGATGGCGATAGTTCCACCATGGTTTTCGACGATGGAGTAGGAGACCATGAGGCCCAGGCCGGTCGACTTCTCTCCCTTGGTGGTGAAGAACGGCTGGAAGACCTTTTTAAGGTGTTCTCGGGGAATGCCCAGTCCCGTGTCGCTTACGGTGATGGCGGCGTACAGCGCGCCATTGTTCACCATAGAGTCGACAGTAATCCGGAGTTCCCCCTTTTCGGGCATCGCCTCCTCGGCGTTTGCGATGAGGTGAAGGAGCACCTGCACCAGCTGGTTCCGGATGCCCCGGACTTTTACCCCGGCGTCCGGGTATTCCGTGATGACCGAGTACCCGTTTTTCTGGAGGCGGTTGAGCATGATCTGGATGGGGTGGCTTGTGATGAGCTTGTGGGCCTCGAAGACCTCCTTGTCCGTTTCCTCCGGCTTGGAGAGGTTGAGCAGCTGTTCGCCGATCTGCTTTATTCTGGTAAGCTCTTCCTTCATGGACTTTACATAGTCCCGCATCGGGCTGTTTTCGGAGGTGTTGTTCTCGATGAAGTTGAGGTCGATGGCGAGCAGGTTGATGGGCACCTTGAGTTCATACGCCACGCCCGCCGCGAGGAGCCCCATGGCCGAGAGCTGTTCGGCCCGCTGCATGCGTTTGCCGATGCGCGACTGCTCGGTGACGTCTTCCACCATCAGCATGACGGTCTTCACCCGCCGGTCGCTGTCGAGGATTGGATTGATCTTTATGTTAAGCGCGTGCTCGTCTTCCGGCGCGGGGGAACGCCTGTACAGTGCATTTTTGATGGCCTGCGGTTTCCTCTGGATAAAGACCTCGTCGAGCACGCGCTGAAATCCCGTCTGGGCGATGCCCTCGAGCTCGGTGAAGTTCAATCCCACTATCGACTGCCCCGGATCGAGCCCCATGATCTGTTTTACGGTGGGGTTTTCGCTCAGTATTATGCCCGTGGGATCCATGGTGATAATGCCGATCGGTGCGTTGTTGATGATGTCTTCGTTGAGCGCAGTGAGCCGTCGCAGTTCCTCGGCCTGTTCTATCTGTTCCTTTATTTTCTCTTCAAGTCGCTTTGAGTTGATCTTCAGTTTTCGCTCCATCAGATGCATGTCGGTGATGTCTCTGAGGATGCCGAGGAGTCCCGCTATCTTTCCATCTTCCGATCGGATGGGCGAAAGGTTGGCGAGAAAGTAAATCTCCGAGCCGTCTTTGTTGAATGTTTTGAATTTTTCGTTGAGGATTTCATTTCCGCCGATGACCGACTTGAACACCGCGGTGGCCCATTCGATCTCGATGGCGGGGACCGCCGCGGAAAAGTGCATTCCCATGGCATCCTTCTTGTTGACCGGAAAAAAGTTCTCCCATGCCGCGTTCAGGAATATGAAGTTGCCCTGGTCGTCGAGCGCGAATATGGCGTCGGAGGCGCCCTCAATCAGGTGCTGATAATTGACCTTGGGGAAGCAGACGCCCTTCGATTGCAGCGCGTCTTTCAACTGGAGGCTCTCGACGATCCGTATGAGCTCTTCCTTAGACAACGTCTGTAGTGTTTTGGTGTCCATAGGGTGACATGTTTCTCAAATCATTGAAGTTTCTTTTTGCCCGGCATCGTCATCGTGTTGAAGAACCAGATTTCGACGATGAGGCTGAGAATCGTGCCCACAAGAAAGGCGATCGCGAAGTGCATGGTGCTCATCCTGATGATGTACAGGCCGGCGAATGCGAAAACGCCCAGGAGCGCAAGTCGCAGGGGGAAGCCCCCGAGGGTGATGGCGAGAAGAACCATGGTATTTGATTTCATTCCCTTGCGTGCTCCGAGGACCCACAGTGCGGAAAGAAGAAAGCTCAGCGCGGTTCCGACCAGGTAACCCTTGGACTCGGTGATCCCGTTAAAAAGATAGCAGGCGCCGCTTATGATGAAATTTACAATCGCGAAGATGGAAATGAGGAGGAAGGCAATCTTAAGATTCTTCATGTCGATTTCCGCAACCAGCCGTGGCGTATTTCGCTTCCATACCGGACATTAACCTACCGGATAGCGAGGAATTCGGTCAACAAATATTTTACGGCCGGTCTGCCGACACGATGCTGACGAGTAAGTGATTGTGGACAATAAAACGCGACAGCACGGACACCGCAAAGGCGCGAGCGGTTTCTATTCCCGCGCCCCGCGGCCGCCGTGATGACCGGGCGGGCCTTTTAAAGCTTGGCCGCCAGTTCCTCGCTCACTTCCTTGACGCCGGGCCGGCCGTCCAGCTCGATGATGGCTGGAACGCCGTTGCTATCGCGCGCGAGTTGTTTGAAAAATTCGACCGCGGCAAGGGTCCCGCTCTTGGTGTCGTAGTAGACGCCGTGCCTCGCGTTGATCGCTTCCTCGTCCTGGTCGTCTGAGCGCGCCGAGAGGGCCCCACCGCACACCCTGCAGACGAAGCCACCGTCCTTCTCGGCGGGCTTGATGGCATCGATGAATATATTGTTGGGATGGTTGCCGTCGTTTTCGCATATCCGCCGGCCCATTATCCGCTTCTTGGCGATCTCACGATCGAGGACTATTTCGATTACGTAGTCGAGCTTGATGTTAAACTCGTTCATGGAGTGGTTGAGCGCCCTGGCCTGGTCGAAGTTCCGGGGAAAACCGTCCAGAAGCCAGCCCACCCTGCAGTCGTCTTCCTTCAGGCGGTTAAGGATCATCGGGATGGTGATGCCATCCGGTACGAGGTTGCCCCGATCGATGAACTCCTTGGCCTGCAGTCCGAGCTGGGTCCCTTTCTTTATATTCGCCCTGAAGATAACGCCCGATTCGATGTGCGGAATGTTGTATTTTTTCTGTACCAGGGCGCCCTGTGTGCCCTTTCCGCTGCCGTTGGGCCCGAAGATAAGAATATTCATAGACCACCTCTCCTTACAGTTGTTAAATCGTCGGCCCTGAGAAAGTTATTTTCGCCACGCATACGGCGGCCCTTGCCTGCAGCGCGTCTCCCGGCGCCCGCGTGGCCGACGACCGTGAGGTATGCGTGGAATCATAGCCTGTCCACACATAGTCGAGCGCGTGCATTTGTAAAGCAGTTTTACATTATTTTCAGAGCGTTCGCATTGAATCGGCCATTCATTATATAAATTAAAATAGCAATTGCCGATGAATAAATTAATCGATATGTAATACCTTAAGCGGCCGTCGCGCTAATAATTTGCCGCTCCATAAAAGTTATTGAATTTATAATTTCGTGCCGGTATGCAGGTACATCACGGCGATCCACCGGCGCCCGGTGATGATCGGGCGCTTATTCGCTCCGGTAAAAAATACTTGTCTTTCACTTAAGGCCGGTCCAGCAAGAGGGGGTGTGTCGTTCTGTAACATCGGCGGCGGTACGGAGTACCTATTCACTATGTCAGGTCCGCCGGTTAGCGCGCCTGTCGCCGCTAAAACACCGGCATATCCCGAGATTCGGACAAGGAGGGTTGTGAAACGCTCATGATCAGCGTGAATAATGTAAGCAAATATTACGGGGACTTTTGCGCGGTGAACGATATTTCATTCGTCATCCGCAGGGGTGAGATTACCGGGCTTTTGGGGCCCAATGGCGCCGGCAAAACAACGACACTGCGCATGCTCACCTGCTATCTCGCTCCCGACGGCGGGAGAATAAGTGTGGGAGACCATATGGTCGACGAGAACCCGCTGGAGGTAAAACGAATTATCGGCTACCTCCCGGAGTCGGCTCCGCTGTACGCCGATATGATGGTCTATGATTATCTCGACTACATCGGCCGGCTCCACGGCATCGATGGCGGAGGAAGGCTTCGCGAGATTTCGGCGATGTGCGGCATCGACGAGGTGATGCACAAGAACATCGGCGAGCTTTCGAAAGGGTACCGCCAGCGTGTTGGCCTTGCGCACGCCATGATTCATGATCCGGAGATCCTGATCCTCGACGAGCCCACCAGCGGCCTTGATCCCAACCAGATCGTCGAAATCCGCAGACTCATCAAGGAGATCGGAAAGAGAAAGACGGTGATCCTGTCCACGCATATCCTCTCCGAGGTGGAGGCCACCTGCGACCGCGTCATCATCATCGATCATGGAAGCATTATCGCCGATTCCCGCACGGCCGAGCTAAAGTCGACCGCCGGCGGCGCGATGCGCCTTTCGGTCCGGGCAAAGGGGGCCGGTTTCGGCGATCTTGCGACCACGTTCGGCGCGCTTCGGGGGGTCCGGTCGGTTGAGCCGCTCGACGACACCGAGGGACTTTCCGCCGCGACCGTGCGAGGGGAGGGAGGAGTCGATATCAGGCCGCTCGTCTTCGCGGCGGTGCGCGACGCCGGGTGGGAGCTGTACGAGATGGCAACCGAGCATGAAACGCTCGAACACGTATTCCGCAGGCTTACAAGGAGAGGGGACGATGAACTATAAAGAGTCGGTCCAAATAATGAAGAAGGAGTTGTCCGGCTATTTCACCACGCCGATCGCCTATATCGTTATAACGGTATTCCTGGTGATAACCGGATGGTTCTTCTTTTCCACGTTCTTTCTGTACAACCAGGCCGAGCTCCGGGGATTTTTTCAGCTCCTGCCGCTTGTTCTCTCCTTCGTCGTGCCGGCGGTAACCATGCGGCTCTTCTCGGAGGAAAAGCATTCGGGTTCGTTCGAGATACTCATGACGCTTCCGGTCTCCGCGCGCGACGTGGTCCTCGGAAAGCTTCTTGCCGGCGCCGCATTCGTCGCGATCATGCTGGCGCCCACACTCTTTTATGCATTTTCGGCGGCTCTGGTCGGTTCGCTCGACCCCGGACCGGTCATCGGAGGGTATCTCGGGGCGCTTCTTCTGGGGCTTGCGTTTTCCGCCATCGGCGTCTTTGCGTCATCGCTTACAAAAAACCAGATCGTGGCGTTCATTATCGGTCTCATCATCTGCCTGGTCATGACCCTGGCGGATAAGTTTCTGTTCTTTCTGCCTTCGCCCTTATTAAACGCGGTCGAATACATCGGCGCCGATTTTCATTTCAGGAACTTCTCCCGCGGGATAATCGACTCGAGGGATATCCTTTATTTCCTTTCGGTGGCGGCCATCGCGTTTATCGGGACGGTGAGATTGCTCGAGGAAAGGAGATAGCCGACAATGAAACGACCATCCATCGACTTCAAAGGATTGAAAGAGCGCCTCCGCGCGACCGTCATCGAGGCGGCCGACGAGCGCAACCAGTGGCTGTTCAGCATCGTTATAATCGTGCTTGCCAACCTGGTCGGGCTTTTCCTTTATTTTCGCGTGGACCTGACCGCGAATAACGCGTATTCGCTCTCACGGGTCAGCGAAAAGACAGTATCCTCGCTTGAAGAGCCGCTCACGATCAAGGTGTTCTTCTCGAATGATCTGCCGGCGCCATATAATGCCGTATCCCGGTATCTTGCGGACCTGCTCGAGGAGTACTCCCAGCGGGGAAACCGTAATTTCCGCTACGAGTTCGTCGATGTGGAAAAGAACAAGGACGCGGCGGCCGATTTCGGCGTGCATCCCGTCCAGATACGCGAAATCAAGAACGACCGGGTTTCGGCGCGCAACGCCTACATGGGCATCGCCGTGGTGCACGGTGATCTTATCGAGACCATTCCATCCATCACCGAACCCGAGGGCGTTGAATATCGAATCACCACGCTCATGCGGAAGATGAACGGTAAAATCGATTCGCTGCTCAAGCTCGACAGGCCCGTAATGGTAACACTGTACGCATCGTCCAACCTTCCCATCCCGGGAATGCAGAACCTCGCCGAAAAAGTGCGCGCCGTCGTCCAGAAGACGAATGCCCGCAATTACGGTAAGCTCGAGTATCGCCACGTGGATCCGCTTGCCGACCGTGCGGCGCTCGACCTCGCCGACACATACGGTTTGCCGCGGCTTAAATGGCCGGCCTTCGCCGGTATGGACGGACGCCCGGTCGTCCCGGGCGATGGCATGCTCGGAATCGTACTGGAACATGACGGCAGGTTCGAGACGGTGCAGATACTGGCGCGCACCGTTTTAGGCCAGTACGCGGTCGGGGGGCTGGAAGACCTCGAGTCGCGCATCAACGGCGCTCTCGACAACCTGATCAGCATAAACCCGCGCGTGGGTTATATCACCGGCCATGGCGAGCGGGACATGCACAACCAGCGCGACGGAGCGGCGACCTTCCGCGAACTGGTGGCCGATATGTACGAGCTAAAGACCATTGACCTCTCGAAGGAGGACATCCCCGCGGATGTCCGGACCATCGTGATAAACGGACCGCGGAGCAGGTATGCGGACGAGGAGCTTTTCAAGATTGATCAGTTCTTAATGAAGGGCCGGTCGGCGCTTTTCTTCGTCGACTCCTTCGCTGAAATACAA
This sequence comes from Spirochaetota bacterium, assembly GCA_035477215.1. NCBI lineage: Bacteria > Pseudomonadati > Spirochaetota > Spirochaetota bacterium. Next base: position 105,255 of record DATIKU010000049.1, read on the forward strand.
AGCGAGGGCCAGAACATGTTCATGCGTGAGCCCGTCGTGCTTCCGGTGATGACCGGGATCGAGAAGCTCCTCGAGCATTATGGCATTACGGTGAACCGGGATATCGTGCTCGACGAAAAATGCTACCAGGCAAATCTGAGCGGCATGGGAGAACAGAGCCTGTATTTCGCCCCCATGATCGGCTCGGAAGGTCTTAGTGAAAAATACGTAATAACAAAATATTTGAAAAAAATAGTGTTTCTTAAATCATCCTCGCTGTCCCTCGCCGCGGAGGGCCGATCCGGAACCCGTCCGGAGGCGCTGGTATCGTCCTCCGACCGCAGCTGGCTTATGAAGGAGAGGATAAGCTTTATGCCCTGGTCCATGGCGCCGCCCAACGCGTCCCAGATGGGGAAGCATGTGCTGGCCGCGGTATTTGCCGGTGATTTCGCGAGCTATTTTGCCGAGCGGGAAGCTCCGGCGCCGAAGGGCGGGGCGGCGACGGGCCCGGTGGCCACCGACACGATCGTCAGGCGGACGGTGAAGCCGGCCAGGATCATCGTGGTGGGGACCTCGGAGATAACCACCCCCTCGGTGATCGACAAGGAAGGAAAGACGCCCAACGCGGTGCTGGTGCACAACATGATCGATTTCCTGAGCGGTAATGATGATATACCGGAAATGCGGAGCAAAGGCCTCGAACTCAATCCCCTCAGGGACTCAAGCGACGGCACGAAGCTCGCGCTTAAGGTCTTTAACATCGTCCTTTTGCCGCTTTTGGTAGTGGGGGCCGGTCTTGTCGTGTGGAAGCGCCGATCGACGCGAAGAAAACGCATAATGGCGGAATTTGCGACGGAGGTGCCCGGTGAATAGAAAGATACTCGCGAGCCTCGCCCTGATAGCGGTACTTGCGGTCGTACTCCTCGTTTTAACGCGCGAAAAGGGAGCGGACCTCCCGCGGCAGGAGTCGTGGAGCGGCGAGACCGAGGAGATAGTATTGAGGAAATCTGGTGAAACGATCCGGCTTTTCCGCTCGGACGGAACCTGGCTGATCGGAGAGGCCGCCTATCCCGCAGACGCGCAGGTTGTCGCGGGGCTCGAGGAAAGGATGAAAAACCTCGTCCTGACCGATCTGATATCATCCCGGGAGCACTACGAGCGCTACGATCTCGGCGACGATCGTGCGATCGAGGTATCACTGCGTTCGGGCGGGAAGCTTGTCCGGCATGTATTCATCGGCAAGAAGAGCAGTACGTTCAGGCATACCTATGTGAGACTCTCCGGCCATCCGGGCGTCTATCTGGCCACGGGGGCGCTGTCGGATGAATTCGGCAAATCGCTCGACGAATTGAGGAACAGGGATATCTTTTCCGAGACGAAAAGCGCCATCAACTCCATCGAGATCCGCTACGGCGCTTCGAGTATCACGCTCGCAAGGAGGGCCGCGCCTGAAGCGGCACGGGCTGATAAGAAGGCGGATGCACCGGAAGAGGACCACTGGGAGTGCGTTTCTTGCGCTACGCCGGTAGATGCAAACAGGGTAGGCCAGATAGCGGGATCGTTCGCGCCCTTCACCGCGGCGGCCTTTCCCGCGATAGACAAAAAGACCCTTGGAGCGCCGCGCTGTACGGTACGGATTAAAACCGCCGACAAGCTTATTGAGCTTGCATTCTACTCGAAAATCGGGGATAATCGATACCTGTGCACATCAACCGAATCCCCGTACGTTTTCGCGGTAGACGGTTGGAAGGCCGAACGCTACTTCGTCACGGCGAAAGACCTTAAGGAGAGGAAATGATCAAACGCCAAAAATCGGAAAACCGCGCCGAAACCGAGGTCCTCGCCACCGTGGGGCCGGCGACGATCGAGCTGATCGGCGCCCTCTACGATGCGGGGCTATCGGGACTGAGAATAAACAGCTCTCACGGGGATCCATCGTTTCACGCGAGGGCCATCGATCTATCGCGTAAAGCGCGCCCCGAGGCCTATATCATCTATGATATTAAGGGTCCGAAGATACGCCTTGGCGACATTCCGAAACCCTATACCATTAAATCCGGTGATCGCGTGGTCCTGAGGACCGATATACCCAAGAGCGCTGGATCGGACTTTCCGGCCGTCGCCGATTTCAGGGAGGGTATACCCGTAACCTGTTCAGATCTCGACGAGTTCGTCAGGCCGGGGGACCGCCTTTTTGTCGACGACGGGTATGTCGGCCTGCGCGTCGAGCGCACGGCGAGGGGGGTTATCGAGTGCGTGGTGCTCTTCGGCGACGTGCTGCGTTCGCGCAAGGGGCTCAACCATCCCGATACGGTCGTCGGCTATCCGTATACCATGCCGCAGGATTTTCCCGACCTGGAGTTCGCCGTAAGCCATGGGATTGACTTCCTCGCCGATTCATTTACTCGCAACGCCGAGGACGTTCGCGAATTGCGCGAGCGGCTTTCGGGCACCGGAATCGGCATCATCTCCAAGATTGAAAATCCCGAAGGCGTAAACAACTTCGACAAAATCCTCAGCGAAACCGACGCGGTCATGGTAGCCCGGGGTGATCTCGGCGTCGAGATGGATCCGGTGATGCTCCCGGAGATGCAGAAGGTCATGATCGAGAAGTGCGCGCTCGCCGGAAAGCCCGTCATTACCGCGACACAGATGCTCGAGTCGATGATGGAGAACGCACGTCCAAGCCGCGCCGACGTTAGCGATATCGCCAACGCCCTCTACGACGGCACCGATGTGGTGATGCTCTCGGGTGAAACATCGGTGGGTAAGTTTCCCGTGGAGTGCGTCAGGATGATGCGGCGGATCGCGGAGTATGTGGAGGGGACCCGGCGCTATCGCGAACGCAAACGGGAGGTGCGGGGCCTCTCAGCGCTTCGCGAGGGCTCCCGCAGCGGCGGCGATTAACCCGGCCGCAGCGCAGTACAGTCCGGGACCCCAGTGTTCGGGAGGAACGGGAAGACTCAGTGTAGCGGCGGCGACCAGTATAGCGGCGGCGACGACAAGCGGAAGCGTACGTTCGGCCCTGGCCGAAACCAGGATGTACAGCGCGCTTAATCCCAGAAACGCCGCGGCAAGCGCGGGCGGAACGGTGGAAACGGCGTTTCCCGAGATGAATTCGAGCAGGATGCGCAGGCCTCCGATGCCCGCGTGCGAAAGACGGTATTCGACGTAATACCATGGCAGGGCGAGTGATACGAGCATCGCGAACGCCCCGGCTACCGACACGAGGTTGCCTCCGTTTTTTTCGCGGACCGTTACAAAGCGTTCATGCCATTTCTCAGCCATGCGTTCACCCTGTGCGCCATTCGCGTCTTCTGAGGCGCCGGTTCAGTCCCGGTTAATGTGCCCGGCAGCCGCGAAAAACTACCGTTCTTCAGGCGCGATGTCCACCAGAAAAATAAATTTTTTGTGTTGACACGGTGCCCCCTTTGATTTTAGTAACTCCCTACCGGAGGCGTACGAGCCTGTCGGCCGGTGGAACGACCGCCCAGGTGGTGGAATCTGGTAGACACGCATGGTTGAGGGCCATGTGGGAATTTCCTGTATGGGTTCAAATCCCATCCTGGGCACAAACGGAAACCGCGGTGACGCCGCGGTTTTTTTATTTTCATCGAAAACCGCCTTCACGCCGATACCGTAGATGAGGGAAGTCTGCAATTCCGAAAGGAGGGCGCGACATGGAGTACCGGTCAAAAGAAGAATTCGAGATCATACCCAAACACTGTCCCCGGTGCGAGGCCCTTGTAATGGCGGCGGTTGTGAGGACATCGGGCGGCGATTTTTACAAGTACCGGGAGGCGAGGTGTTCGCAATGTAACTGGACCAACGGCGGCTGAACGGCATGCGATAGAAAAAATTCTTGATAAATTCAGTCCGTTTAACAGTCTGTTCACACCAGCGCTTTCATAGACTCGTCAGGGAGTCTATTTTTATTTGGTAACCTGTGGACGGGATTACTCGATACGATCCGATCCATATCCAGTGGAGAATGTAATGCGACTGATACTGCTTGGAGCCCCCGGGAGCGGAAAGGGTACAATCTCGGAGATGCTTGTCGAAAAGTACAATATCGTGCAGATATCGACAGGAGATATCCTTCGCGGCGCCGTCGCGGCCGGAAGCCCCGTCGGCAAACAGGCCGAGGCGTATATGAAGAGCGGTGACCTGGTTCCCGATGCGGTGATCATGGGAATAATGGAGGAGCGGCTGCGGGAGGCGGATTGTACGCCGGGATTCATCCTCGACGGGTTTCCCCGGACGATACCCCAGGCCGAAGCCCTCGGAGGACTGTTGAAAAAGCTCTCCCTCAGGCTCGACGCGGTCTGCAACCTCGACGTACCCGAGGATGTCATAATTCGAAGGCTTACGGGACGGCGCACCTGTACCAATCCGTCGTGCCAGGCCATCTTCAACCTGGACGGCAAGGCCCCGAAGAAAGAGGGGGTGTGCGACAAGTGCGGAGGCGCCCTCGCGCAGCGGGATGACGAAAAGGAGGACGTGGTTCGCGCCCGGTTGAAAACTTACGGCGAGAAAACGGAGCCGCTCATCGGCTACTATAAGAAAGAAGGCATTCTCCTCGCCGTAGCGGGAAGCGAGAGCAGGCTCCTTTTCGACCGGATGGTCGAAAAGCTTGGGAAATGAGGAAGCGGCCCGGAGCCGTTTCATCGATCCGTAATAAAAAGCGACGTGCCGGCGGCATGACCGCCATTTTAAGGAGAGATGCCAGAGCGGTTGAATGGGGCGGTCTCGAAAACCGTTGAGGGGTTTCCCCTCCGAGGGTTCGAATCCCTCTCTCTCCGAATACCGCGCCGAATGTACGCACCGTCGGCGCGGGGAATGACGCTTTAAGCAAGGAGAAGTGTCTGAGTGGCCGAAGGAGCACGGTTGGAAACCGTGTGTAGCGCAAGCTACCGAGGGTTCGAATCCCTCCTTCTCCGAATTCCGTCGGCGGATAACAGGCGCGGGTTTGGCATGGCGCCGTCCCCGCTCGGTACCATTCATATCCACACTCCTGAAGAGAGACAATGTCATATCAGGTAATCGCGAGAAAGTGGCGGCCCCAGGATTTCGACGCGGTCGTTTTCCAGGAGCATGTGTCGCGCACCATCCGCAACAGCATTAAAAACGGTCGGATCGCCCACGCCTGCATCTTCGCGGGCCCGCGCGGCGTCGGAAAGACCACCATGGCGCGCATACTCGCAAAGGCCGTCAACTGCAAGGAGGGCCCCACCGACAGCCCCTGCGGCGTATGCGAAAATTGCAGGGAGATCCGCGAGGGAATCGCCTTCGACGTCATCGAGATCGACGGCGCCTCCAGCCGGGGAATCGAAAATATCCGCGAACTCCGCGAAAACGTCAACTTCGCGCCGCTCAAATCGAAATACAAGGTCTACATCATCGACGAAATCCACATGCTTACCACCGAGGCCTTTAACGCTCTGCTTAAGACACTGGAGGAACCCCCGCCGCACGTGATATTCGTCTTCGCGACCACCGAGATACACAGGGTTCCCGACACCATCCTGTCCCGCTGCCAGAAGTATTATTTCAAGAAGATATCGATCGACGCGATCGTGGCGCACCTGGCCCATATCGTCGGGGCGGAGGGCTTCAACGTGGACGAGAAGGCGTTGTACTCGATCGCCCGCGCCGCCGACGGTTCGATGCGCGACGCGCAGTCGCTCCTCGACCAGATGCTCTCGTTTTCAGATGGCGCGGTCGGCGAGGACGACGCGCTCGCGCTTCTCGGTGTCGTACCGCTTGCGAGCTACCTGCACGTGCTGGGCGCCGTCGCCGGAGGCGACAGGAAGGCGCTTATGGACGAGGTTCACCGGGTCGTGACGCTCGGTGTGGATGTCCCGCGCTACGTGGCGGGACTCATGGACGTCATTCGAAGCGCACGCCTCATCAAAAACGGAGTTGTGGTGCGGGAAATACTGGGGTTCTCGACTGAGGAGACCGCCGGTCTTCAGGCGCTTGAGGCGAAATTCCATGACGAGGAGCTCGGCGTGCTTTTCAGGATCGGCGTCGAGATACAGGCCGACCTGCGCGCCCAGGCGGGAGAGCGGATATGCCTCGAAATGGGGCTGCTCGATATGGCCTCGGCGAAGGCGGCGCCCTCCATCGCCGAAATTCTAAGGAAAATCGGAGGGGACCGTCCGCTCCCGCCGACCGGAAAAAAAACTCCCGAGCGACCCCGGCCTCAAGAAGCGACGAGGAGCGCGCCGGAAACCGCATCCCCCCGGCCGCCGGACGGATTGTCCGCGGTCATCGCCCCGAGATTGCGTGATGAGTGGTCGTCATTTCTCTCTTCGCTCGAAAAACAACGGCAATACCTTCACGTGCGCCTGAACCAGGCGCGGCCCTCCTTCGAGGACGGGCGTCTGGTCCTCTCGTTCCCCATAAGCGACGAGAACGGTTTCCACAGCAGGATTATTGACAGCAAAGATATCACGTTCATAAAAGACGAGCTCTCGAAACGCCTGGGAGGCGCGGTGGCAGTCGTAACGCGGGACGCCCCGACGGAAGAAAACCTCGAATCGCCGGTCTCCGGGGACATCCCGCCCCCCGAGGCGGTGATGCTCTCGAGGCCCGAGCCGGAGGAGTTGCCGGTTGTCAGCCCGGTGGTCGAGAAGGTTAAAGATATGTTTCACGGTCGGATTATCGATAAAGGAGACGAGTAATGCTGAAGGAACTTGGGGAGATGGGCCAGATCATGAAGCTTCAGAAGGAGTTTAAAAACATCCAGAAGAAGCTGCAGAAGAACGAGGTCACCGGCGAGAGCACGGACGGAACGGTAAAGGCCACCATAAACGGCGAATATAAACTGGTGGACCTCAAGATCGACGAGGCGGCGCTCGCGACGGCCGACAGGCGCGCCATCGAGAAAAAAATTATATTCGCCGTCAACGACGCGGTGGATAAAACAAAAGAATATGCGGCCCAGGAAATGGCCAGGCTCACCGGCGGGCTCAACATCCCCGGCCTTGGAAACTTTTTGAAGTAGGACAAGCGAGTGAACCTTCCCGGTACGCTTGAAGCGCTCATCCGCGAGCTGTCGAGGCTTCCCGGCATAGGCCCCAAGAGCGCCTCGAGGCTCGCGTTTCACCTGATAAAGGCGAGCCCGGAGGACGCCTCGGGTCTGGCGCGGGCCATCGTCGAATGCAAGCGCTCCATCACCGCATGCACGGCCTGCGGCGCCATAGCGGAGGGCGGGCTCTGCCCGGTCTGCGCCGACGCGACGCGCGATCAAACGGTAATGTGCGTGGTCGAAAATCCGCGCGATGTGCTCACGATTGAGAGAACGGGTGAGTTCAGGGGTCTGTATCATGTGCTGGGCGGGGTCATCTCCCCGCTTGACGGGATCGGCCCGGACGAGCTTTCAGTCCGCGGCCTTGTCGACCGCTGCACTGGAGGCGCGGTACGCGAACTCATTATCGCGACCAATCCCACGGTCGAGGGCGATGCCACCGGCCTCTATCTCGCGCGGTTGCTCAAGCCGCTGGGCCTGCGGGTTATGAGGATTGCGCACGGGCTGCCGGTGGGGGCCGACCTCGAATACGCCGATTCGATGACGATTGCCAGGTCGATTGCGGGGCGCGTGGAGATGTAGGACCGGCCCGCGATCAGCGTTTTTTCCCCTCAATCGAGATATCGACGGGTATGCCCGTAAGGCCCAGTTTGCGCTGGAGCGCCTTCTCTATGTGGCGGAGGAGGTCTTTGCGGAAGTGTTCCGGGTTATTCACGAAGAGCTTGAACCGGGGCGGTTTTACCCCCGTCTGAGTGAGATAATAGATTTTAAGTTTGCCTCCCAGCGTCGGAATATGGTGCGAGCGCTGGATTTCCTCCATTATTCGGTTTAGCCTGGGCGTTTCCACCCGCTTCAAGGCCCGCTCACTCAGGTCGACCGCCGTGGTCACCAGGCGGTGAATACGCTGTTTCTCGCGGGCCGAAATGGAAATAATCGGAAAATCGCCGGCGCGGTAGAACGTAAAGATGAGGCGTTCCTTATAGACGTCAAAGGTTTTATGGTCTTTTTCTATCGCATCCCACTTGTTTACGGCGATTATGGTGGGCTTGAGGGCGGCGATAATCTCGTCGGCTATCTTTTTATCGGTGTCGGTGAGTCCCTCCGCGGCGTCGATCAGGTGGATCACGACGTCGCACCGGCGGATTGACTCGACGGCGCGCCGAAGGGAGTAGAAGTCGACGTTTTCGGTGATGCGGCTCTTTTTTCGGATACCGGCCGTGTCAATGAGGGTGATTGTGCGGCCGTGAAAAACGAAATCCTCGTCGATGGCGTCGCGCGTGGTGCCCGGGATATCCGATACGATCGAGCGCTCGTAGCCGATAAAAGCGTTGAGAAGCGTCGATTTGCCCGCGTTCGGACGCCCGACTATGGCGATTTTGAGCTTTTCTTCCTCCGAATGGAGGCGCTTGACGGGCAGCCGGTCGATTATTTTATCCAGCAGAAGGCCGATATTGACCCGGTTCAGGGCGGAAATCGGCAGGAAATCATCAAACCCCATCTCGTAAAAGTGCGGCAGGTTTTGAAAACTGGAAGGGCCGTCCATCTTGTTGACGGCGATGATGACCGGGATGTTCAGTTTGCGGACGATTTCGGCCAGATCCATGTCGAATGACGCCGGGGCCGGGTTCTCGAGGAGCAGGATGATCACCGTGGAGCGCGAAAGAAAATTTTTCGCGTTGTCGAGTATCGCCTTGGAGAGCAGGGACGAATTCTCTATGTCCAGTCCCGGCGTGTCGGAAAGCATGAACGAGGCGTCGGCATGGGTGACCCGGTACGATAGAATATCGCGCGTGAGGCCCGGCATCGAGTCGACGATCGCCTTCTTCTGTTTTATCAGCGCGTTAAAGAGCGTCGATTTGCCGACGTTCTGCCTGCCGATGATCGTGACGATTGGAAGCTGCTTTGCCATTGCTTTTACTGTTCTCCACCGTTCACCGGCAAGGATAATGGAGAGTTCGCCGCTTACAAGTAAATTAATTTATTTGGCCCCGGCGGGACAGCGCCACTCTCCGTGCCCCGACCATGCATAAACGGCAGCCGCGCCATTGATCGAACGATTCGTACGCGGAATGAATACGGGGATTTGGAAAAATATTTACTAACGCCAAAATCGTTGACATCCGGGCCGACACCGGAAGAAACGAAAGTGATATAAACTGAAAAGATTATAATAATATTTATTATATAAAACAGTTTTTTACTTGCAAAAAAATATTATATGTTTACACTACTTTCGAAAATGCATTCGCGATGCCCGACCTCGTTAATTAATTGATACGACGTTCGCGGGTGCTTCGGGGTTCTGGACCCCGAGATAAAAATACAAAGGGGTGGTGCATTAAATGAAAGGTAAATCGGTAAAGCAGTTGACGGCGGAAGGGAAGAGAAGGGCGATCAAGGCGAGGAAGCTCGAGGGCGAGCTGAAGAAGGAAAAGGCCGCTCTTGCCAAGGCACAGAAGGATCTGGTTGCGGCAAAGAAGGCCGAGGCCGCTGCGAAGAAAAAGAAGATAGTGAAAAAGCCCGCGAAAAAAGCCGTTAAAAAGTAAACCATACCCGAAAGAAAACGAAGAACCAACGAGGGGAGAAATGAGGCTCCCCTTATTGTTTTTGGGCGCATTAGAGCGGAAACGTCCATTAAAATAGAGTGAAGTATTTTTCAGCGGAATTCGATAGATAATGCAGGGGCGTATCTCGAAAAGCGGGCCTCTCCCGGGAGGTCGCTGCCCGTTGCTACGGGAATTCGCGAAGGCGCCCGCGCGCGAACAACGGCCTCGGGCCGGGAGCGACGTGGCAAGGAGACGGGTGTGGCGGAGTTCAAGGAAAGAAAACTGCGGGCTTTTGATGATATCAGGACCCTGCCCGACATCATTGAGATGCTGAAAACCCAGTTCCACAACAGGAAGCTCAATATCAAATACTCCATCGACAGGATGGAAGCAAAGGTCAACGAGTATCTCGAGGACAACACCGTAATGCTTGTAACCGATCAGGAATTCACGCCGGAGGATTCCATTACGATCTACGGTCTTCTGGACAAATATTTCGAGATCGACCTCAAGGTGGTGGAAACGCGCGGGCCGGGGTACTTCAGGTGTAGTATCGTCAGCATGAGGAAGGCGTCGCGCGGCAGAAGGGACCTGCGGTTCAGGGTGGGTCCCGAAAAGGTGACCGCCACGAATTTCAAGATTTCGAAGCATACCATCGATATCACCAGTTTCACGATACCCACGGGCATAAAGGTCATTATCGAGCAGTTCCAGTCCCAGCACTCGAAACTTGCCGACATCTTCAAGGTGGATGTTTTCCAGCCAGGCGATCCGATAATCGACCGGGTGAAGCGAAGCCAGAAGAACGTTTTTATTGAAGATTTTTCAAATCCGGAGTCACTTAAGCCGGAAAACGATAACTTTGTGGATATGGAGGAATTTCTGGGAGATGATGCCGAACAGTATCTGAAAAAGGGGATAGAGCGCGGCTATAAATCGCTTATCATCTCTCCCGTAACCTATATAACCCCGGCCGAACAACCTATTCCCTTCGCCTATATTCAGGCCATCTCGAAAAAAGACATTCTTACGATAGAAAAGATGCTCGAGATCAAGGAGCTGGGGTTTACACTCATGGATCGCATCAGGGACGCCAATACACTGCTGGTGCCGGTGCACCAGCAGATCGTCGATATAAGCCTGGGCGGCGCAAAACTCATGCTCTCCGACGAAAACCTCAAGAAGTACGTGATACACTCCAAGGGGTTCGTCTTCGACATCGTTTTCAAGCTGCAGGCCCCTATCACCATCTACGGCGAGGTGAAATTCACCTTCTCCGATAAAGCGGGCAACCTGTTTGTAGGGGTCGATTTCGCGGGAAATTCGTCGAGAAAAGACGAAATGAAGCGTTTTTACTCGGTCATCAAGCCTATGGAGATCGAGTATAAAAACAGACTTATCAAGGAAATGAAGCAGAAAAACAAGTGATTACCTCTTCCCTTCCGCGTTTATTTTTTCTTCCCTGATTACCTCGGCATCCGACTTGCGCGCGTAAAAAGGAACGACCGCCGTGAATTTCGCGTATCGGTCCGGGTCCGCGGCGTATGCATTCATGACGATTCGGCAGGCGACGTTTCCCGAAGGGGCGAAACCCGGAAGCACCGCGCATTCGGGGACCTGCGCTTCTATCTCCGAGCGGTATTTTTCGGCCCCGTCGCCGATGGCGAATGCGCGTTTACCGAGAGCGGGGAGCGCCAGTCGGGTTATCTCGTAATCTCCCGGGGCAACCACCTCGATCGGGGAAAGCGGATCGTCTGATGAGCGGTAGAGCGCGCCGAACACGCGGCCCTTTTTCGCGTCGAAGGCCACCAGGACGTACTCGCCGGGCGCCGCAGCGACCGAAGCCGCGTAGAGAAGCTGTGATTTCACCGGAACAAGGGGTACGTCCAGCACCTGTGCCAGCATACGCGCGGTGCTTACGGCGATCCGGATGCCGGTGAAGGAGCCGGGGCCCACGCCAACGCCGATCAGTCCGATGTCGCGTATGCCGATGCCGAGCTCGACGAGCGCCGCATCGAGGTTCGCGAAGAGCGTCACCGAATGCGATACGCGCGATGCCGCCGTACGGTCCGAGGTCCTCACTCCCGAGGAGGCGGCGAGAAGCTCGACGGAGGTTGCGGTTTCAATCACCAGGGTATTCAATGCTGATTTTCCTTTCATTCTCACCGCAGTATTCCATGAATATGGCGACGGTCGAATCCGGCAGCAGCCCCTCGGCGCGCTCGGCCCATTCGATTACGGAAACGCCGTCACCCTCCCAATATTCCTCGAAACCAAGCGTATCGAACTCGGCCGCCTTTTCTATGCGGTACAGGTCGAAATGGTACAGCGGCATCCCGCCGTCGTAAATTTCGAGCAGCGTGAAGGTGGGGCTGGTGATGTCATCGGTTATGCCCAGCCCCCTGGCGATCCCGCGGGCAAGTACGGTCTTCCCGCTTCCGAGGTCGCCGCACAGCGCATAGACGGTCCCACGGCGCGCGCTTTGGCCAAGCTCCTTCCCCAGGCCAAGGGTCTCTTCCTCGGAGCGGCTTATCAGGGTCCTGCGTCGCATGTTTAACTCAGGACGCGGGGGTCGTCTCTTTTTCAAGTCTTTTTATAAAAGCGACGATGTGCTCCGGTGGATCGATCCCGAAGCACATGGGTTTTCCTGTTGCGGGGTGGTTGAACTCGAGGTATACGGACGCGAGCAGCAGGTGGGGAACGCGGTATTTTTCCCACTTTTTCGAGTAGATGGGGTCGCCGATGACCGGGAGCCCCGTTGAGGACAGATGCACCCGGATCTGGTGCGTACGTCCAGTGTGGATGACAACATCGAAGACCGAGTAGACGCCGGTTTGAGTGTGATAGATATTTTTTAAAAAGAGTTCGGTGACGGCAGCCCTGCCGTCACCCCGGATGCTCATCTTATGCCGGTATTTCGGGTGCCTGCCTATCGGCGAATCAATGACGAGGTGATCGGCCTTGGGTTTGCCCGCCGTCACGGCGACGTACCGCTTTACCACCGTCCTTCCGGCGAACGCCTCTGATAAAAACCGGTGTGCCAGGTCGGTCTTCGCTATCACCATCACCCCGGCCGTGTCCTTGTCGAGGCGGTGCACGATGCCGGGTCGCTCAACCCCGCCGATTGAAGAAAGGTCGCGCAGGTGATGGAGCAGGGCGTTTACCAGGGTTCCGTCGCTGTTTCCCGGGCCGGGATGAACGACAAGCCCGGCGGGCTTGTTGATGACGGCAAGCTGGTCATCTTCGAACAGGATGTCGAGCGGAATGTCCTGCGGCTCCAGGTCAAGCTTTTCCGGCTTGGGGAAGGCGATCAATACGGCGTCGTCGGTTTTAAGCCGATAGTTGGGCTTGACGGGCGCGCCGTTGACGGTGATGTGGCCGTCGCGGATAAGGTGCTGTATAAGGCTGCGCGAAAGGTCCATCTCCAGGGACTGCGAGAGGAAGCGGTCGATGCGCTCGAGCTCGCCCTCGCCGGGGATTATTATTTCGATGTGTTCGCCGTGCATGGTGATATCAAACCGTTCCGATCAGCCGTTCTCAGTGCGGGTGTGGCAAAATCCGGGGTGAAAATATAGTCATCGCGAGGAGCGCGGCGACGCGGCGAACTCAAAAGGCGGGAAGCTAATCTCCAGGCCCTGCCTGGAAAGAGATTGCCATGCGCCGGCGAGACCGGGGCTCGTACTAACTGACTATCCCATGAAATTTAATTCACACCCCTTCGCGCGTAAAGCCCATGATCGATTATATATTGACTTCCGCATCCGTCCATTCATTAATTGCCGCCATGGAACCCGGAGCCATACGGTCGACGATTGCGGCCCGCGCCGCGGAGCTTCGAGCATACCCGGTTGAACACGCCGCGGCGCTGCTCGCCTGCGCGGGCGTCCTCTATTTCATGGAAATCATCTATTTCATGATTGCCATCGCGTTTCTCTATGGCAGGGCCCCGGCGGTCGGTATCGGCTTTCTGCTTTCGGGCCTTTTGAGCGTCCAGGTGATCGGCCTTTCGATGAAAAAAGAGCCGACCCGAAAGGTCCACCTCTTTCTGATGGAGATACATGCCGCCTATTCGATACCCTTTCTCATCGGTGCGTTCTCCGGCGCGGTCCCGGTGACGGGTTACGACCAGGCGTTCATCGCCCTGCGCTGGGTACTTGTGCTGATCGAGATCTGCGGGGTGTACCTGCTTACCGATGAACGGGTGAGGGCTTCGTTCTCCTAAATGTTTTCCGCCACCGCCATGCCGAATTCGGAACACTTCAGAAGCTTCGCCCCCTCCATCTGCCGCTCCAGGTCGTAGGTAACGCGCTTCTGGTCTATGGTCTTTTCGATCGCCTTTACCAGCCGGTCGGCCGCCTCACTCCAGCCGAGGAAGCGCAGCATGAGCTCCCCGGACAGGATGAGCGAGCTCGGGTTGACCTTGTCCTGGCCGGCGTATTTCGGCGCGGTTCCGTGCGTGGCCTCGAAAATCGCCTCGCTGTCGCCGATGTTCGCGCCCGGCGCCATGCCGAGCCCCCCGACCTGCGCTGCAAGCGCGTCCGAGAGATAGTCCCCGTTGAGGTTGGGCGTGGCGATAACGTCGTATTCCTCCGGGCGCAAAAGCACCTGCTGGAACATGGAATCGGCGATCCGGTCCTTGATGATGATTGTGCCTTCGGGTGCCTTCCCCTTGCATGTGTCCCAGAGTTCATCCTCCGTAATTGTGCGCCCGGCGAATTCCTCACGGGCCAGTTCGTACCCCCAGTCCTTGAAGGAGCCCTCGGTGAATTTCATGATGTTGCCCTTGTGCACCAGAGTAACGCTCTTCCTGCGGTTCTGAATGGCGTACTTGATGGCGCTGCGCACCAGATTTTTGGTATTCGAGATGCTGATGGGCTTGATGCCGATACCTGCGTCGAACTCGAGTTTCTGCCCCATCTCGCGGTTGAGGAATTCGATGAGCTTTCTGGCCTCGCCCGAGCCCTGCTTCCACTCGATCCCCGCGTAGAGGTCTTCCATGTTCTCGCGGTAGATGATCATGTCCACCTTGCCGGGCTCCTTCACGGGGCTCGGGACGCCCGCGAAATAACGCACCGGCCGCACACAGGCATAGAGCCTCAGTATCTGGCGCAGGGCGACGTTGATGCTGCGAATGCCGCCGCCGACGGGCGTGGTGAGCGGCCCCTTGATGGCGACCTTGTATTCCTTGATTCGGTCGATGGTTTCCGCGGGAAGCCACTCTCCGGTTTTATCGAACGCCTTTTCCCCGGCCAGGACCTCCATCCATTCTATACGCTTTTTACCGCCATATGTCTTCTCGACCGCCGCGTCCAGCGCGATTTTCGCCGCGCGCCAGATGTCGGGCCCCGTGCCGTCGCCCTCGATAAACAGGACGACGGGGTTGTCCGGAACCTCGATCTTTCCGTGTTCGTACCGTATTTTTTCAGCCTTCATAGTTGCGTACCTTCGACAATTATTAGAGTTATACCGCCGATAAACCGCACCCGCGACAATGACAACACCATGCATAATCCAATTCAGGGCCAGCACAAAACTGCCTAATCATTTCCAAAAAACGCAAGTATGGAAACAGGATACCCATTCTGCCAATTCTTTTTTAGGGCGGCTGACGTAAATTCATTTGCAAACCCGTTTGTTGTATGTATATGAAGGGGTTGTACCGTGGAGGTAAAACCGAGCGCCGTGCCGACACGCGAGGGGCGCCCCGGTGGCTTTTTTCCTCTCCCGGGTTTCCGTGCGAAGATTTTTGAAAAAGACCGGGCTGCAGGCCCGCGCGACGGGATGCCTGATGGCGCGCTGCAGGCATAAGCATTCAACCCGCTTGTGCCGATAGTGTAACCGGGCGAATCGGACCCGTCTGACAGGATAATATTGCATCGCGAGGTAGTACACATGGGCGAAAATGAAAACCTGAGCATCGATTTCTCGGAGCTCAAGTACCTCGAGCGCCAGCTCCACAACCTGAGCAGGCTGGTTGAGATTAACGGAATCATCAACTCCACCCTCGATATAGCGAAGCTTTTAACGATCGTCATGGAAATCATCAAGGAGATAATGGAAACCGAGGCAAGCACCCTGCTCCTCTACGAGGAGCAGACGCGCGAGCTGGTGTTTAAAGTGGCGCTTGGCGAGGCCGGCAAGGAACTGCAGGAGCGATACCGGGTCAAGATAGGCCAGGGAATAGCCGGATGGGTTGCCGAAAACCGCGCCACGGTCTACATCAATGACGCTTACGCCGACGAGCGGTTCGATCCGTCGTTCGACGCCAAGACGGGATTTACTACGCGGTCCATGCTGTGCGCGCCGCTGCTTTTCAAGGGACGCCTTGTCGGAGTGATCCAGGCGATCAATCCGGTCAACCGTCCCGGTTTCGACGACGAGGACGTGGTGCTGTTCAACGCGTTCGCGACGCAGTGCGTGCTGGCGGTGCAGAACGCCATTTTCTTCCAGAACGCGCTGGAGGAGGAGCGCATCAAGAACGAGTTGACCGCCGCGCACTCCATCCAGCGGTCGCTTCTTCCGGCGGTAAACCGACGTTACAAGAACGTCGCCATCGGCGCGCGCTCCATATCGGCGCGGGAGGTGGGCGGAGAATTCTATGACATCTTTTTTCTTAAAGACAATTCCATCGCGGTGGCGCTGGGCGACCTCCATACCAAGGGGATACCGGGGGCGCTGTATGCCTCGGTCGTTAACGGCGCGGTCAAGGCGCTCTCGCACGGGAGGTCCGAAAATCCGGCCGGGATAATCTCGTTTGTGCAGGACGTCATGCGCGATCACATGAGCGAGACGGTCGGGCTCTCGCTGTTCTACGGCATTCTACGGTGCGACGAGGATACCATGCGCTTCGCGAGCACCGGGATCGCCTATCCCATACTGGTGCGCGAGGGCGTGGCGCGATATCTGCGTTTCGGCGCGGCGGCCGGCGAGAACGCCACCAGGAACGTAAGCGTCAAACTCAAGCCGGGAGACTCTTTCGTCATTATTTCCGATGGATTGATCAACGTAAAAAACCGCGCCGGGCAGCTCCTGGGCCTGAATCGCGTCATGAAACGCCTCGAGGCGAGCTTCGATAGCCCTGAGGCGATCATCGATTCGCTCCTCGGCCTGACGGAAGAGTTCACCGAGAGGCTCCAGCGTCGCGAAGACATCTCGATCATAGTTTTCAGGATGGAGTAGAAGGCGCTAATACGAATTTGCGCCGTGCTAATACGAATTCGCGCCGCGCTAATACGAATTCGCGTCCGTTGAATGCGGATCAGTTCCGCGGGGAGTGATGAAGCCGTATACTCAGCGCCCGAATATCCGCTTCAGAACGACCCTGAAAAAGAAGAATTTAATGCGGACGACCCTGCCGATTCTCCATGGTTTGGTAATGATGCGGTAGAACCAGTCCAGGCCGCGGTCCATAAAGAAGGCGGGGGCCTTTTTGATCTCACCGGAGATTGTGTCGATCGCGCCGCCGACGCCGATGAGCACCGCATTCCTGAATTCGTTGCGGTACTTGTCGATCCAGCGGTCCTCCTTGGGAAAACCGAGTCCGACGAAGATGATGTTGGCATTCGACTTGCGTATGGCCTCGACGACCGATTTTTCGCGCTCGGCGTTGAAATACCCGCCGTGCCGGCCGACGATCCGGATATTCGGGAATGATTTGTGAATGTTCGAGAAGGTCCTCTCCACGATCTCCGGGCGCGCCCCCACGAGAAATATCGAATATTCCTTGATCTCGGCGATGCGCACGAGATCCATAAGAAAGCTGATGGGAGGTATCCGTTCCTTGAGGGGCGTCTTGAGAAACTTCGCGGCCCAACCCAGTCCCGCGCCGCTTGCGATGTGCATGGAGGCCCTGCTCGAGATGAGCTGAAGGTCCGCGTTGGATTTGTACCGGTGGAGCTTGTACGGGTTGAGAAGGATGACGTGGTGGGTCCCGCCGGTGTCGATCATCTTTATAACCTTCACGACGGCCTGCGATCTGGTGACGTTGTCGATTCCGATCCCGAGAATGTTGACGATGTTGGCGTCATCGAGCTTTACCTGGTTGTACTCGAGAACGATGTCGCGCTCTTCCTTCCACGAGTCATAATAAACAGAGTCCTTGACCACCGCGTCCTCCCGTCACGTGCTTGTGAAGTTGTATCGCTATAGCGCGAATGATGCGGAATTAAACAGGCCCGGCGACTCTACCCCGCCTGCGGCGGGGTAGAGCGGTTTTACCTGTTTTAAAGCATCAGACGTATTGCATATCCTGAGAATACCGTGTTTCCACTTGCGCAACAGCTTTATTGTACTCATGGTATAAAATCGGCGTGAGTGGATTTTTTAATTGAAATAGATCGGTGTCAATACAAAAATAAGAAACGCCGGAGTCGCGTGACCGGCGATAGACGGACTGAAGAGGTGGAGATGGAGAGGCTTGATGAAGTGAGGGCGTTTCTCGAATTCGATCGGGCGCGGGGCGGGTATGTCGAGCCGCCCGCGCGGATGGACGCCGTTCGGGAACGACTGTTCGATGTTATACACACGTATAATCCAGGTGTAATCGTCAAGGCGGGGCTCGGCGGCGGGCGCCTGCTGAGTGAGATGGTTGAGAACAGCGAGGCGTATATCGTGGTGGTGGAGCCCTCGCTCGGCGCCATCAACGGATTCCTCGGGCGGTGCAAGGCCCCCGTCCGCGAGCGGATCCGCTTCGTAAACGGCGATTTTCATGATTTTCCGATCGACTACTACAAGGCGGATTTGCTCGTATGTGTCGATTGCATCGATATCTTCGATTCAAGCCGCTCGATCGACGAGTTCAGGCGAGCCCTTCAGTTCGATGGCATACTCTTCCTGTGTACGGTGGTGCTTGAGAATGAGGACGCCGACGGCGTTTATGACGAATATATGCACGCCGTCTTTCCCCTGCACAACGACTATTACCTGGAAGACGACCTTAAAACCTTTCTCGAGCTGAAGGATTTCCGCTTCATAAAGGGGAGCGTGCTGAAATTCGAAAAGAATCTGAAGACGGAAACGGCGTATTTCGGGGAGCACTACGAAAATGTCACCTGGCCGGAAGTGTATGCGCTACTGGAGCGGCACAATGGACCCATGCGGAAGCTCTACGCGATGGACGATGAGTTGCTTATCAGGGAGCCCTACATGATCGGCTGTTTCATGCGCAACAAGCCGTCGTAACGGCCCGGCGGCCGCTGTTTCGCGGCCGCCGCTGTTTCGCGGTGACTACTTGGCGAGCATGCCGCCGTCGACGGGAATGATGGCGCCCGTAACATAGTCCGACGCCTTCGACGCCAGAAAAACGGCAAGCCCCTTTATGTCATCCTCCTCGCCCATCTTCGGTATGGGAATCTGCATGAGCATCGCATTTTTCAGCGGCTCCATCTCGGCCTTGTCGAGGTATCCCATCATATCGGTGTGGAAGAACCCCGGTGCGATTGCGTTGACGTATATCTTGTATCGCGCCAGCTTGATCGCGAGGTTCATGGTAAGGAGATTGATTGCGGCCTTGGACGAATTGTAAGCCACGGCCGGGTGCGCCTCCTCGATCGAGCCGCGAAAACCCATCACCGACGAGATGTTGATGATCTTTCCGCCTCCCTTTTCTTTCATAACTCTCGCGGCTTCCTGCGACAGTATCCAGACGCCTTTTACGTTTACGTCGAAAATCTTTTCCCATTTATCCAACGGGAAGTCGAGCGTGGGAGCCCCCCAGGTGATGCCGGCGTTGTTGACCAGGATGTCGATGGTGCCGAATTCCTTTCTGGCGGTCTCCACCAGCGTGCGGATCTCGTCCGGTGAACCCATATCGCATTTTACCGGCAGACACTTTACCCCGAGCTTCGAAATCTCCTCGGCGGTTTTTGAAAGCGTATCGAGCTTGCGTGAGGCGATGATTACATCCGCGCCGGCCTCGGCGAGCCCGGTGGCGATGAACTTGCCGATACCCCTTCCGCCGCCGGTGACGATTGCCTTTTTGCCCTTCAGGCTGAACAGATCGAGTAATTTCATGGGAACCTCCTCGAGAGATAGTAAAATAAATTCATTAAGAATACCGCGGGATGGGCCAGGGCGTTTTCGGCCCGCGCGCCGCGCTCCGATAAATGATCGAGCGCCGTAGGATTCTGTCCAGTACAATTTGGACGTGTAAAAAATTGTTGACAATGCCGGGCGCCAAACGGTTATGTAAAAACACGGAAAGGCCGGGCGGTGGCGGATCGATGCGCCTATCGGACTTGCGGTCTGTTCACATATAGAATTATTTGGGCGATTAGCTCAGTTTGGTTAGAGCGCCTGCTCGACACGCAGGAGGTCATTGGTTCGACTCCGATATCGCCCAACTTTTCTTTTTCAGGGGTGCCGTTAATTGTCCAGCGAAGTCAAAGTTACCCTCCCGGACGGATCCTCCCTCCCGGTCGAATCGAACTCCTCGGTCTACGAGGTGGCCGGTAAAATCGGAAAGAAACTCCAGAAGGCCGCGCTGGTCGCCGCCGTCGATGACCGGCCGGTCGACCTGGCGTTTCGCCTTGCCGGCGACTCGGGCCTGAAGCTGTTCACCTTCGCGAGCGCGGAGGGCAAAGACGCGTTCTGGCACACGGCCTCGCACCTTCTGGCGCAGTCGGTAAAGCGGCTCTTCCCGGGCGCGAAGCTCGCCATCGGCCCTGCCATCGACAACGGCTTCTACTACGATTTCGAGGTGGAGCGAAACTTCTCTCCCGAAGACCTTGTGAAGATCGAGGCCGAGATGGCGAAGATCGTCGCCGAGGACCTCGAGGTCGTCCGCGAGGAGATGCCGCGGCGCAAGGCGATCGAATATTTCTCCTCGATCGGCGAAAGTTACAAGATCGAACTGCTCGAGGGCCTGGCCGATGGAGCGGTTTCGCTCTACCGCCAGGGCGAGTTCGTCGACCTCTGCCGCGGACCGCACCTTCCGCGCACCTCGTATATAAGGGCCTTCAAGCTGTTGTCGATCGCCGGGGCATACTGGCGCGGCGACGAGAAGCGCCCCATGCTCCAGCGCATCTACGGCACAGCGTGGCCCACGGAAGACGGGCTCGACGCGTATCTCAAACATCTGGAAGAGGTCGAGAAGCGCGACCATCGCAAGTTGGGCAGGGATCTCGACCTCTACTCGGTGCGCGACGAAACCGGCGCGGGCCTCATCCTGTGGCATCCCAAAGGGGCGCGCCTGCGCCATATAATCGAAAGCTTCTGGCGCGAAGAGCATTACAAAAACGGTTACGACCTGGTATACTCGCCGCACATCGGAAAATCAACGCTCTGGAATATCAGCGGGCACCTCGGCTTCTACAACGAGAACATGTATTCGCCGATGGACATCGACGGGCAGGAATACTACGTCAAGCCCATGAACTGCCCCTTCCATATAATGATATACAAGGGCAGGGGATGGTCCTACCGCGACCTGCCGCTGCGCTGGGCGGAGCTCGGCACCGTTTACCGGTACGAGCGAAGCGGCGTATTGCACGGGCTGCTTCGCGTGCGCGGCTTTACCCAGGACGATGCCCACCTTATCTGTCGTCCCGACCAGATGCCCGAGGAGATCGACCGCGTGCTCGCCTTCTGCCTGTACATGCTCCGGTCGTTCGGTTTTTCCGATTTCAAGGTTTACCTCGCCACGCGCCCCGGGGAGAAGTTCGTGGGCGATGAGGCGATGTGGAGCGAGGCCACTCAGGCACTCAAGGAGTCGGTGGAGCGCGCCGGGATCGATTACGAGGTGGATGACGGCGGCGGTGCGTTCTATGGCCCCAAGATCGATATCAAGATAAAAGACGCGCTCGGCCGAGAGTGGCAGTGCAGTACCATACAGTTCGATTTCAACATGCCCGAGCGCTTCGACGTCACCTACGTCGGTAGCGACGGCCAGAAGCACCGTCCCTGCATGATACACCGCGCGCTCCTGGGCTCCATCGAGCGATTCGTCGGCGTGCTGGTGGAACACTATGCGGGGAAATTCCCGCTGTGGCTCTCTCCGGTGCAGGTTGCGCTGCTCAATGTCGTTTCGGAGGCCGCCGACCACACCGCGCACCTGCGCGATGAGCTGATGCGCCGGGGACTGCGTGTCGAAACCGATCTGCGTGATGAGACCATCGGCTACAAGATCCGCGACGCGATCGAGAAGAAGGTGCCGTATATAGGCGTGATTGGCAAAAAGGAAGTCGAGAGCGGGACCATTTCGGTACGCAGGCGCGGAGAAACCTCCTCGCGGGCGCTGCCGGTCGAGGAGTTCGCCGCCCTGCTGAAGGCGGAAGCCGCCGAAAAAGCGTAAAAAAGCATACCCTGACGGCGGTATGACGAAATTTTGTTGATTAATATAGGCATATGCTGTCAATGTGGCCCAGTGCCGGTTCTTAACGGATTCGGGCGGGTGGGGTGTCCGGCGCGCGTTTTTTTTGCCTGCCGCGTACCATGCCCTTCGCGGGCGGTCTTATTAATCTTTGCTTGAGGGCGGAAGGAGGCTTCGCATAGACAAATCAGATATAAAACGCTACCGGATCAACGATCAGATCAGGGAGCCGATGGTCAGGCTTGTCGGAGAAGAGGGAGGGCCCCAGGTCGTACCGACCGAAGAGGCCATGGGTATCGCGAAGAACAAGGAGATGGATCTCGTGGAGATTTCTCCGGACCAGGATCCCCCGATCGTCAAGATCATTGATTTCAGCAAATTCCGATTTGAGCAGATTAA
Organism: Spirochaetota bacterium; assembly: GCA_035477215.1. Taxonomy (NCBI): domain Bacteria; kingdom Pseudomonadati; phylum Spirochaetota; species Spirochaetota bacterium. Next base: position 127,519 of record DATIKU010000049.1, read on the forward strand.
AAAGGCCAAAGAGGCGAAGAAAAAGCAGAAGGTCATTCACGTAAAGGAAATCAAGTTCCGGCCGTCAATCGATTCCAATGATTACAGGCACAAGGTCAATCATGCCAGGGAGTTCCTGGAAAAGGGCGACAAGGTGAAGTTCACCCTTATGTTCCGGGGAAGGGAGATTGTTCACAACGAACTGGGCTTCAAGGTGATGGATAACATCCAGAAAGACCTCGAGCAGTCCGCCCTGATCGAGAAAAAGGCTTCCATTGAGGGAAGGAATATAACGATGATAATGACGCCCGCGCCGTCGGTGGTGAAGAAGTAGCGGCGGGGCTTTTCGGAGCGAGGAAAAAATGCCAAAGATGAAGACGAACAGCGGAGCTAAAAAGCGGTTCAAGGTCACCAAGAACGGAAAGGTGAAGCGGGCCAACGGCAATAGGAGCCATTTGCTTGAGGCGAAATCGTCAAAGCGGAAAAGACAGCTTCGCAGTCCCAGCCTCGTCCATGAGACCGAGCTCGACCGTGTTCGACGCATGCTTCCCTACGGCTGATTCGCCGGGGGAACCGATTACTGAAACATTTCGAGGGGAAGAGTTATGCCACGTGCAACAACCGGAAAGGTACATCATAAAAGGCGCGAAAAGATCTTAAAGGATGTACAGGGCTTTTACGGGGCCCGAAAGAACCTTTTTAGAACGGCGAAAGACGCGCGGCGCAAGGCGCTGCAGAACTCATATAAGGACCGCAGGCGCAGGAAGCGGGACTTCAGGGCGCTGTGGATCATACGGATCAATGCGGCGGCTCGCCTTAACGGTATCTCCTACAGCCGGCTCATCGCCGGGATGGGGCTGGCCGGTATAACCATGAATCGAAAGCTGATGGCCGAGCTTGCCGTGAGCGACCCGAACGCCTTCGCGCAGATCGTTAACGCGGTCAAGGAAAAGGTGTCCTGAGCGTCGATTGTTCCGGACGCTCGGCCTGAACGCCGGGAGCACATCATGCCTGTGAAAAAAAGCGCCCTCTTCGCGGCGCTTGTTTCATTTCTGGCCCTTGCGGCGGCCTCCCGGGCCTCAATGCCTCTTACCGAAACGATCGCGACCCTGCCCGAAGGCGCGGTGGAGCTGTTCGTCGACGGGGAATTCTTCACCCACGACAACGGCTACCGGCGCGATACGCTCGGTATCGGCTTCGGAATCGTCGACCGTCTCTGCGCCCGGGTTTATTTCCAGTATCTGCATGATGGTTTTCCGTCTTCGCGCGACGCCGTTGTGGGCGATACGTTCGTTCGCCTCTGGTGGTACGCCGGCGCCGCCGCCGCCGCCGCGCCGCGCTGGGGATTGCTCGCGCTGTTTCGCTTTCCGACGGGTCCCAACGCCTATACCGACGAGCGATGGCGAAACCTCGCCCTCGGCAACAACGAGCTGAAGCTGGGGCCGGTGGCCCAGTACGAGGTGGGCGTGCTGTTTCTTCACGCCAACCTGTTCTACGTTTTCAGGGAAAAAAACCGGGAAGGGTTTTATAACGGACTGTACCTGAATCCCGTGGAAAAGGAAACGTATGACAAGGCCTTCGGGCTCAACTTCATGGCCGACGGCACTTTCCTCGATCCGGGGCGGCTCGAGAACGATTACGCGGTCGCCTCGCTCGCGCTGAACACCGACGCGCTCTATCCGTTAATCCCGTGGATATCCGCCTACGCGTCCCGTCGTTTCACACGCGTACGGGACGAGATCGAGGAGATTCCCATCGAGGGGGCACTCGTCAATCCGCTGCTCTTCTCGGCCGGCGCGCGATTCTTTTTTTCGTACAATGCGTTTGCCGGTATTTCGACGACCGTAAGCGCCGTCAGGAAACGGCACTATCCCGGTGAGACGATAGGCGTTGAGATAAGGCTCCAATTTTAGGATAAAAAAACTTGATTATATTTTATACCTGTGCGTATACTTGAGTTGTCGCAAAATAGAGATGAAAGGCCGTTTATCGTCTTTTTTATTGCAGAGAGTGGTAATTACCGCCGAAAATATGGTGAGGCGGTGCGTTTGAACGCATTGCGACCTGCTTTTTGGCTGGCGCGCTTGTTGCCGTTCCTGACAACGACCGTGTGCCAACAATAACGAGGGAGGTATCAAAGGAATGATTTCCATGCAGCAGCTCGAGGAGCTTGAAAGCAGGATAATAAAGGCGCTGCAGCTTATCGGCGACCTGAGGACTGAAAACTCGAGACTCGAGTCCGATAACGAGTCCCTCAAAGTCGTCGCCGAGGAGGCGAAGCTGAGCCTTGAAGAGAAGGAGCAGGAGCTGGCCCGCATCCAGCGCGAACTCGACGACACCGCGCGCGAGCTTGCCGAACTGAAGGACAAGGAAAACGTGCTGGAGAAGAAGATCATCGAGCTGTTAGGCAAGATGGACGCGCTTAAAACAGGCTCGGCCCCGATCTTCGAAAGAGGCACGCGCGCCGAAAGGCCCGCCGCGCGCGAATCGGCGCCGAAGAGCGCACCGCGCGTCGCTCCCCGCAGGGAAGACGTCAGCGTTGAGACCGTTCGCAGCGGCGATGATATCGTGATTTCCGACAAGGACGACGATATCATCATTATCGACGATGACACCGCGCTCGCGGACGCGGACGTCCGGGTCGAGACCTCTCCCGGCAGGCCGGGCGGAGAAGACGAGATCATTCTCCTCGACGACGGCGCCGACGAAATAGTGATCGATGACGTTGACAGCGATCTGGTCATCATCGACGAAACGGAGAAGGGGAAATCCTCCAAGAAGAAGGGCAGGTCTTTCGACGAGCTCTCCATGGATGATGATTTCCTTATCATAGAAGAGGACGGCAAGTAGGCGCGGCGTGAGCGTCGATGGCCGCAAAGGGAGGTTGCCGGTGGAGAACAGGGTGAAGGTTTCCATCTACGGCGGTACCTATTCGATCCAGGGAGAGGCGTCGCCGGAGTATATCGAGCGACTGGCCCGTTTCGTAAATGAACGCATGGAAGAGGTGGGCCGCAGCCTGTCAAGCGGCACTCCGCTCCAGGTGGCGATTCTCGCGGCGCTCAATATCGCCGATGAATACATGCAGGTCAGAGACCTCAAGGTGGGACTGACCGGCGAACTCGAACGGAAGACGAGACAGTTGATCTCTCTCCTGGACGAGGGTCTTGTCGGTGATATCTTCTCGCAGTTTGAAGCCTCAAGGCCGCACCCGCCGATTCCCTGAGCACCGCGCGGCCGGCGCCCTCACGCGCGGCGCATCCCGCCTTGTGCGCGCGCATGGCAGTGGTCGGGGGAATGCCTGCGCGACGGGCGTATGCATCACCTCCGGCCTTTCCGCCTTAAAACATGTCGTTTATTATCTTTTCCTTTACTGAAACACGCATATCTTCTACATTGTTCCGGCCGGCTCCGGGATATTTTTTACACTTTTTTCTATATAAACGGGTATTTAGAGTAACTGATGAGCGATGTTTCTGTGACCATCGGCGACGAGGACCTTGTCAGACGATTCAAGGGAGGCGAACAAAAAGCCTTCGATGAGTTGTATACGCGATATGCGCCCCGTCTCAAGCGGCTCATCGTGTATTCCCTCGGCGACGCAGACGAGTCCGAGGACGTACTGCATGATGTGTTCATGAGAGTGTTTCTGCATATCGATTCGTTCAATACCGACATGGCCTTCTCGTCGTGGATTTACCGAATCGCCGTCAACTGCTGTAAGAATTATCGCAAGAAGCGCATGAAAGAGATGCTGACGGTCGGCGGGGACCAGATGGACGGCATCAACTCGCCCGAGGGTTCGCCCGAGGAGTTGTATCTCAGGGAAGAGGACATGCGCGAGTTTTACCGGGCGGTCGACTCGCTCAAGGAGAAGTTCAAGACCGTGTTCTTGCTGAGGTTCGATCACGGCATGCAGTACAGCCAGATCTCGAGCATACTGGATTGTCCGCAGAGGACGGCGAAGTGGCGCATGCAGAAGGCCGTCCAAAAGATCGCGGACCGGCTTAAGTCGAGAAACGTGGTATAATTACCGGGGGATATACAGAGTAACGCCGATGGGAGCCGGAAGAATGGAGCCGCATATCGAAGAGGAAATACTCGCGATCATCCACGCCCTTCGCGTGGACGGGCGGTGCTCGGATGCACAGGCGGGTTCTCTTGCCGCTTTTTTCGAGCGGGCGCATTTTGATGATCCGCCGATTGATGCGCCGCGCGGCCTTGCGCGCGTGCGGTTGGAAGCGTCGAAATTGCACGGGCGGAGCGCGAAAGCGCGGGCGTTTTCCGCGCGGACAAAGCTTCTTCTGGCCGCCGCTTCGGTTTTCATGATCGCGGGCGCGGCTTTTCTTGTTTTTCGTGCGGGTGATGAAACCATTCCCCACGAAACGGTGGCGGCGGCCGTCTACGGAGACGTGCACTTCATGCGCAGCGGCACGATCTCGGTTCTTGAAGCGGGCGCGCTTCTTGGCGCCGGCGACACGGTGCGCACCGGGGCCCGCGCGTTCGCGGAGCTCCGATACGGGGATAAAGTTACGATAAGGATCAAACAGAACTCGCGTTTCAGGATAGACGAGCTGGCCCATGGAGGCGACGGCAGGCTTCGCGCGGGCCTGGACCTTTCGGCGGGAACGGCGCTTTTAAGTTTTAAAAAGCTGCAGAGGGGCGACTCCGCCGAGGTGCGCACCCCGACATCGGTGGCGGGTGTGCGCGGCACGAGTTTCGGCGTTTCGGTGTCGGAAAACCGGGATGTTCGCTTCGAGGTCCTCGAGGGTAAGATCAGCGTGCGCGGACGGGTTGTTCTCGACGGGGCGGTGCCGATGGACGAGGCGGCGCGCGGGGTGCTGGAGGGCGTCGAGCGCAGGCTTGCGGAGCGGGCGGTTGCCGTGGAGGCGAACGAGGTGTGCGAGGTGAAGGAACGCGACGCCCGCGCCCTGGCGAAAAAAATCGAAGAAACTCTTGCTGCGCTTCCGGAAAAAGGGAAACGCGCCGAAGAAACACGTCTTGCCGATGCCATCATAAAAATAGCCGCGGAAACGGCGAACCCCCGCATCTACACCGCCGCCGAATCGCCGCCGGTACTTTTCAGGGATCTGAAACGGATGGCGATGACGGGGGAGGCTGCGGACGAAGCCGCCGTGTCGCGACGCGAAAGGGAGCGCCCGGCCGCGTTCGACCAGAATGCCTGGATGGACAGGGCGAAGGTTTCGTACGTTGTCGCCGATGACGCGCGGCAGCTTTTCATAGCGGTCGGGACGGACGGCCGCATTGACGCGCTCCGGCGCGGGGCCGTGGTGTGGCGCTTTCGATGCGGCTCCCGGGTAAACGCCCAGCCGGTTTCCGACGGTGAGATTGTTTTCCTTGCCACGGCGGACGAGCGCATCATCGCCCTCTCGCTCGATGACGGCAAGGAGCTCTGGAGCAGGAAGATAGACGGCGTGCTGCATTTCGGCGCACGGCTTTCGATTGACGGGGATGGCGTCTACGCTGCGACGGCAAAGGGCCATCTGTACCGGTTCAACCGCCGGGGCGGGGAGAAATGGAGACTCAGGCTTCCCGCGGCCTCCTACTCGACGCCTGTAGTCGACGGCAGGCTCCTTTTCGTGCCCGCTCAGGACGGCAAGATCCACGTTGTCGATACCGCACTTCGTCTTGTCGTTATGAGAATAGATTCGGGGAAGATAATAGGCTCATCGGTCATCGTCCACGGGGGTCGGCTGTATTACGCTAATTTCGATGGCGTCATCGCCTGTCACAATATTGAGCGCGATGAAACCGAATGGCGTTACCGCCTGCATGGCGCGGTAACCGCCGACCCGGTCATAGACGGGGACTTTCTATTTGCCGTTTCCTCCGGCGGAGACGTGGTCAAGCTCTCGCTTGACGGCAGGGCGGCGTGGCGTGTGAACATAGGCGGTCCCGTTGACAGAAGCCCGATCGTAGTGGGGTCGGGCCTGTATGTACTGTCGCGGCGCGTGTTCTATGTTTTCGACACGGAGAAGGGGGCGGTGCAGTGGTCGCTTGTGACGCCGTCTGAATCGGCCACAAATATTGCCGTGGTCGGCAGAACGATGTACTTTGGAACGGAAGAGAATGGAATATATCGAATTAAAAAATAAACAGGCTGGCATGTGCGCCGCGCTCGTTTGGTGAGCTACACGGAAGGCCGGGTTGCGAAAAGGAGGGAGTATCATGAAGAGGATAACGGCGATTGGACTTTTGGCGTTTGTCGCCCTGTCGATCTCCTGCTCGAAAAAAACGGAGAATCAGTCGAGGGCGGTGATTACGTTCATGATAGGCGAGGTGCAGGTATTCAAGAATAACGCCTGGGGCGGTGTCGAGACGGGCTCCGAGCTCTATCAGGGTGATCGGATCAGAACAAAAGCGGGGGCGACGGTTGACGTACAGATCGGTCAGAGCGTCGTTCGCGTTAAGGAGAAGAGCGAGCTCGCTCTCGCCGCCCTTTTCATGGACCGGTCCACGAACTTGGAAAACACGTCTCTCGAGCTTGCGGTGGGGACGGTGCTCGCAAAGCCGCGGAAGCTTATCAAAGGAGAGAGTTTTATGGTGAAGACCCCGACAGCGGTCGCGGGTGTCAGGGGGACTATGTTCATGGTCGAATCGAACGCCGCGAAGGACACGCGCGTTGAGGTGGTCAGCGGCAGGGTCCAGGTTTTCAAGCGCGTCGCCGCGATCGAAAACATCGAGAGCGATGCGGTGAGGGACTCCGAGGCGGTGAAGAAGATCGAGGCCCATATCGAGGGGAGCTCGGTGACCGTTACGGAAAACAGGGCCGTTAAGGTTGAGGCGAAGGAGGTCGCCAAGGTCAATGCACAGGTCGAAAAGATGGTTTTGGCCGTTGCCGCCGCGGAAAAGAAGGTCGATGCCCCGCCCGTTGAGATAACCAGGGTCGTGAATGAGGTTGCGGCGGTAAAGGCCATAACGGCCAGCGAGATGCGGGACGACACGTCTTTGAGAAAGGAATTCGACGAGATGAAGCTTGTCGAGTTAAAGGAGCCGGTTAAAGAGGCTCCGGTCGAGAAGGGACGCGTCGAAATCTCCGTAAAGCCGGAAAGTGCGCTCGTCTATCTTAACGGCGAAATGGCGGGCTCGGGCGATGTCTCCCTTGAGCTTGTTCCAGGGGCCTATTCCATGAGGATCGAGGCCGAAGGCTACGAGATTTTCCAGAAAGAGGTGGTACTTGCTGTCGACAGGCCATTCAAGGAAAAAATCGAGCTCGTGCGCCTGCGTCCGCTCGACAGGGTGCGCTGGAACCTCGACGTTAAATCCCCGGTCAGGGAGATGGTGTATTCGGGAAGGAGGGTGTTCGTCGCGACCGGGGACGGCATGCTGATGGCATTCGAGCGGGATAACGCCGCGAAGGCGTGGGAGAAAAAAACAGGACCTGTCACATCGGGCATGGCTCTGGGCAATAATGCGCTGTATTTCGCCACCGCGGACGAGAAGCTCAACGCAGTCTCGATGGAAACAGGTGAGCTGCTCTGGAGCGAGAAACTATCCGGCGCCGTAATCGACACCATGACGGCCGTGGTCACTCCGACCGCCGTGTATATCGCGACAACGAAGGGGATGGTTTATTCCTTCAATTTGAGAGGAAGACAAAACTGGAAGTTCAACGCCGGCGCCGGGGTCTTCGAAACGCCCATGCTGGCAAACAACCGCATCCTTGTATCCGGAAGCGATGGGAAACTCAATTCGCTTGCCGCACAATCCGGGAAGGAACAGTGGGCGGTCGATATCGGTGCGAAGTTCAGGCTGGCGTTCCAGCGGGGTACGCTCTATGCGGTCAGCTATTATGGAGCGGTATCCGCGCTTGAGATGGAAAAGGGCGCCGAGCTGTGGAAGAAGGAGCTCGCCGATACGTTCGTCACCGCTCCGCTCGTGTTTAATAATCGCATGATCGTGGCCGGCATGAAAGGCGCCGTTACCTGGCTTGACCTCGATGATGGTTCCGTCATCGCGAAGAAAAACCTGGGAGGGGCGGTCCGGAACTCGATGGCCCTGAGCGGGGGCGTTCTTTATATATCAGCGAACGATACGCTTTTCGCGATAGACGCATCCGGCGGCGGGTTACAATGGAAGCATCAGGTAAAGGGAAGGATCAGCACTTCGGCGAGCATAGCCGGTAACGAGATTTACGTGGGGCTCGACAACGGCCGGGTGGTCTCTCTGAATCGGAACCTCGGGAGGGGCAGGCAGTAGCTCATGAGGGTCGTTTCGTATAACAGAGACCGCACGTGAGGCAGTCGGCCCTGTCGCAGACCGGAAGACAGGGCCGGCTGGCCGGCTTGATTTCAGACGGAAGCTCGCGCTCGCGCGGCGAGGGTGAATCCGCGGCGAGGAGGGAGGCCCCGTAGGCGGCGGTGATTTTGTTTGCGGCCGGGACCACCACCGGAAGATTGAGTCGTTTTTCAAACGAGCGCCTCATGGCCTCCATTTCGGAGACGCCTCCGCAGAACAGCACCGGGCCGGTGATGTTCATTCCGGAGCCGAGGTCGTTAAGGTAGTTTTCACTCACAGCGTCGAAGAGCCCCGCGGCAATGGATTCCGCGCTCCAACCCCTCTGCTGCAGGTTTATCATTTCGGTTTCAACGAAGACCGTACAGCGCCCGGTAAAGCGCGCGGGCCGCTGGGACCTTTGCGCGAGCGTCGAAAGCTCCATCGGCGTGACGCCGAGCCGGTGCGACTGCTGTTCAATAAAGGCGCCCGTCCCCGCCGCGCAGACCGAATTGAGCCTGAAGTCGTGAATCTCGCCCTCTGAGAGCGATATGAGCTTTGAGTCCTGCCCGCCTATCTCGATAATGCTGCCGGCATCCGGCATCAGCGAACGGGCCGCTTTCCATGTGGCGGTTATTTCGTTTTTTACCAGGTCGGCATTCAGGCAGTCTCCAATTAGGTTTCTGCCCGAGCCGGTGACACACAGCGAGCGATACCGGCCGAACCCCGAATCGCGTGCCCCGCGGCACAATTCCGCGGTTGTACCGGCGGGGTCACCCCGATGGTACCGGTAGCCGGAGTAGAGTATTTTCCCCCCGCCGGTAACGACCAGCTTGGCGCTGATGGATCCTATGTCTATTCCAATGTGCATTCGTTCTTTCGTGTGCGTCC
>DATIKU010000050.1 GCA_035477215.1 Spirochaetota bacterium
TCGGCCGCGGCGTTGAGCGCTTTGCCGAGCATGCCCAGCTCGTCGTTCTGGTCCAGGTCGATCCTCGAGGTGAAGTCGCCGCCGGCAAGCTTTTCGGCGAAGGCAAGGCCCTTTCGTACCGGACCGGAAATCGCACGGGCCAGTACAAAGGTAATGATCACGCCCACAAAGATCGCAAGTCCGAGGAATACAAATGATAGTACCACAACATTCCTGGCCGTTGCTTCCATTCCCACCCTAAGCTTATCAGCCTCGCGTTGCTGCAGGTTTATAAGTTCGTCTGTTTTATCTCTAAGCTTTTGAAATCCATCAAGCCACTGGGCAAGGTATACCTTGGACTGGTCTAAATTCCTCGACTCCACTGTAGTGCGAAATTTACCGCGCGCCTCCCTCGGGGCCTCGGCCAGCACCACCCATTCATCGGCCATTTTTTTCTCTTCTTCCGTCATTTTCGATGCTGAAAAGGCCTTCCACTCCTCCATATACTTCTGTGCGAGGTCCGCGGTAGATTTCACACGCTCCTCGACCGTTTTCCAATCGTTGACACGCGCAGCTTCAAATTCCTGCAGCATATTGACCCGTATCTGCAAAAGGTCCCTCAATATTCGGTTAAGCTGGCGCGTCGGTATATATCGATCGGTATAGAATTCCTGGAAGCCGCTCGCGGCGCTTCGTATACTCACAATGCCCTGAAACGCGATAAAGCTTATAAGCAGTATGAAAATAAGACACGACAACAGTACCTTGTACGCCACCTTGAGATTACTGAACCACTTCATCGCCATCCTCCGTTAATCTCTTATTACGCGAAAATTACGCGCGACGAAAAACCGGCTTCTTTCAGAAATTCAATATGCGCCACATCCGTCGCAGACAGGAATGTTCATGTCGGCGCACACCAGCCCGGGGAGGAAGGTACTTCAGCGATGCAATCCGGATATTGGTTTTAACCGACTTCCCTTTCGTCCACGGGAGGGATTACGCGCTATCGCCCTTCGGGGGCACCCGATCGCGAGGCAGCCGCCGCTACATCCCTGTGACAACCGCGACTCCACGCTCATGATCTTAAAGCTCAGCAGCTTTAACAGTCAAGCTTTTTAAAGCGCGCGAACTCCGGGCGGTGCTTTTTTTTATGGATTAAAAACGTACGGTGGGTTTAGGGAAAAGCGGCCCGTTGTGTAAGAAAATCCATTAGGCCGATATAAGGGGAACGCTCAGGGTCACGTTGACCTTCGTCATGGGCTCGCGGCTTACGTCGCTGTAGTCGATTATATTCCCCGCCGAGATCCTTCCGCCGTGCTTGCGGGCGATCTTGTCCGCCAGCGTGAGCCCCAGTCCGTAGTCGGGCGTATCGTATCCCTCGAAAACGGTCCGCGTCATGCGGAAAAAAGGCTCGAGGACGATGTTCTCGTATCCGAGCGGTATCCCCACCCGGCCCTGCTCGTCGGGCACCGGCTCGTTGATCACCGATACTTGCATGGCTCCGTGCACGACGTCCACGATGATGAACACGGGGGTGTTGGGCTCGGAGAACTTGCACGCGTTGACGATGAGCTCGAAGACGAAAGTACGCAGCCGCTCCGCCGAGGCCATCACCGCCGTGCCTGACAGGCCCGCCTTGCGCTCGCTCATTACAAGCGACTGTCCCTTCAGCGAGGCGTGGCGCTCCATTTCATTCCGGACATCCGCCACCATGCCGTACAGCGCGCCGTACTCCATCCTTTCAAGCTCGAGCTCGTGCGTGAGCAGCCAGTCGATCTCGGAAAATGTGCGAAGCACCTTCCCCGACAGGGCCACGTTCTTGTCGACGAGGTCCATGAGATCCGCCTCGATGATATAGTGGTCGTTTTCCCTGCGGGCCGACTGCGAGACGATGTCAAGAAGCGTAATGAGGGCGCCGAATCCCGCGCCCTGGTTGAAGGAGGTGTGCAGGCTCCGAAAGAGCGAGCGGTCCAGTTTTCCAATCTCGCGGTTCTTCGCGCTGTCGTACCACTTGTACCAGTCCAGCTCGCGCTCGAGCCGTATGACCTTTTCTTTTTCCATGATGCGCCTCATGCGGCGCAGGCGCGAGGTTTCGAACGCCCGCTCGAGTTTTAGAACGAACTCGCCGACGCTGATCGGCTTGATGACGTAATCGTAGACCCCCCTGCGCATTATCTCGATTACGTGCTCCGATTCCTTTATGACGGTCTGAACGATGATGACAGGCTCGAATTCAATATCTTTTAGATGGTCGATGAGGGCGGAACCGTCCATCTCGGGCATCTGGATGTCCGTAATAACGACCGGAAAGGGATGTTTTTTGAACAGGTCCAGCGCAAGCCGACCGTTTGGCGCCAGTACCGGCTGAAATCCGACCGACGACGCCACCTCAACTAACAGCTTCCCCGAAAACGGATCGTCTTCGGCTATTAGCACCCTTCTGTCTTCCATGATATCGATTTCCTTTGTTATGCGGTCCCAGAACCGCCCTCGCAGACGCCGGCGATCGGTTGCGCGCCATCGTTCACGCCACGCGCCCGGTCTCCGCGGGGAGGAGGGACTGCCGGAACGCGGCGCCGTATCGCACGCTTATATCCGCCAGCAATTCACAGGAGGAAAAATATATCAATCAGAATATATACCCAACGCCTAAATGGTTGACGTTACGCCTTCACCGGTCAACACTCTCCATGGAGCCGATGAAATGAAAATTCAGCGCGCCATTCGGTGTGTGTTCCTTGTTTGCCTGTCGGCCCTGCCCGCGGCCCTTACGTGCGGCCCGCTGGAGGCCGGGGCCGGAGACACCATTCATCTCAGGGGCCGCGCCGCGGCGGCGCCGGGCGCGCGGACCGCGTTCCGAAGCCCGCACATCCCGCTCATCAACCGTATCGCCGCCGAGGAGGGCGTGGACGACTACCTCGTCCAGTGCATCGTCAAGGTCGAGTCGGATTTCAACGCGGGAGCGGTATCGGTCGCCGGCGCGGCGGGCCTCATGCAGATCATGCTCGACGTC